>JAQVRW010000122.1 GCA_028700875.1 Candidatus Zixiibacteriota bacterium
CGAAGCCGACGCCGTTGGCCTTCATGGTCTCGAACAATTTTTCGATCCGGCCGCGGTGAATCGTATTTACCTCTTCCCCATAATACGCCAACCCATACCGCCGGTAGGCGTCGATATGCGCCAAGCAATCGAACAGGCCGGTGGCGGCGCAGTTGTCTAACAATTCGAAATAACGGTCGGCCAATTGCGTAAGTGTCAATCGGGCGAACAGTTTCGGGGCCTCACCTTTACAGCAGATACAATTGTCGCCCACGGTATGGACGGCCCCCAGACGATACTCTAAGGGGAACTTGTTCAATAGACGAGATATTTCCTTTCCGCATTCGGGATAATAGCCGAATTCCATCCCGCTTCGCACAGCTAATCCAATCCGGCCGTACTCCTCGTGTGCCCTAGCCAAGTCATTGACGTATCGACTGACGGCGTCATCGGAGATCTTCTCGCGGCGGCCGTTGACGACCATGGCGCTCTCGAAATCGGCCCTGGTCGGGTCGGCATCGTAATGCGTGGTAAAGCAGATTTCGGACAGGCCGATATCGAATGCCCGGCGGCAATAATCGTCGATACTCCCTTTGGCGTCGATCGAGTAATCGGGGTGAATATGGAAATCCCCGATGGCGTCCCCTTCAAAGCGTTTGATTTCAGACAAAATATCCTCCGGTGAGAAAGGGGTTGTCGCGACGTTCGTCACCGATCGTGGTCGTCGGGCCGTGTCCCGGATAACAAACGGTGTCGTCCGACAGGACCAGAAGCTTTTCGGCGATCGAGGCGATCAGCCGTTTGTGGCTGCAACCGGGGAAATCGGTTCGGCCGATGGAGCCGCAAAAGAGCGTATCGCCGCAAAACAGCGTCTGGTCGGACAGGTAACAAACCCCGCCGGGAGAATGGCCGGGGGTCCGAAGGACCGTGAAAGTCAGGGAACCGAAAACCAGCGTCTCGCCGTCGGCCAAAAGGCGTTCGCAGGGGGGACAACTGACCGGAAAGCCGATTTCGGCCGAAAGATTTTCCTCGGGCGAGGCCAGCATTGATTCTTCCCCTTTGCCGGCGTACAGAGGCAGCTTCAGCCGACTGATGATCTCCGGCACCACGCCGATATGGTCGACGTGGCCGTGGGTCAAGAGGATCGCCTTGGGGGTAAAACCGAGCCGGGTGATTTCGGCGATAATCCGGTCGGCCTCCGCGCCGGGGTCGATAATGACCCCTTCCCCGCCGGGTTGGTCATAAACCAGGTAGCAATTGGTTTCGATCATCCCGACCATCAGCGTCTTTATCTGCATATCCGCTCCGCATATTCAATTTGACGGTGAATAATACGCCGTCGGGGGCCGTTTGACGAGAAAAAAGCGTGGCCGGCCTATTTTCCTGATTTTTTAGAAGAAAGTTGCATTTGGCACGCGATTGTAGTATATCATTACCCTATTTATGGGAGGTGAACCAAATGGATCGAGAAGCACGCGAGCTTATAAGTAATTTACGGTCAAGGCTTTCCAAAATTGGGAGGTTTCTTTGACTTGGACAGCCGTCGTGAAAAAATTAACAAGCTTGAACAACAATCGGCCACGCCCGGCTTTTGGGACTCTCCCGAAAACGCGCAAGGGGTGATGAGGGAGTTATCCTCTCATAAAAAATGGGTCGAGGATTTTGCCCGCCTTGATCGGGAACTGAATGATTTGGTGGAATTGGCGGAGTTGGCGGCTGACACGCCTGAGGAAACGAGCGAAATACAGACGGCGCTGAATGAATACGCGCATGCTCTGGATAAATTCGAGCTGGCCACGTATCTCTCGGGCGAGGATGATGCGCGCAACGCCATCATGACGATCCATCCCGGAGCCGGCGGCACCGAGTCGCAGGACTGGGCGGAGATGTTGTTCCGGATGTACAACCGCTGGGCGGAGCAACAGGGATTTACGGTCAGCCTGATCGACTATCAGGCGGGCGAAGAAGCCGGGTTGAAATCGGCCACGATGATCATCAAGGGCGAATATGTCTATGGGTACCTCAAGGCCGAATCGGGCGTACATCGGCTGGTGCGCATCTCCCCCTTCGACGCCAACAGCCGCCGCCACACATCGTTCGCCTCGGTTTTCGTCAGCCCCGAAATCGAAGATTCCATCGTGATCGACATCAAGGACGAGGATTTGCGCATCGATACCTACCGGGCCTCCGGCGCGGGCGGCCAGCATGTCAACAAAACATCGTCGGCGGTCCGCATCACGCATATTCCGTCGGGAATCGTCGTCCAGTGCCAGACCGAGCGGAGCCAGTTCAAGAACAAGGATTCGGCCATGCGGGTGTTGCGGTCGCGGCTATACCAGCAAGCCCGCGAACAGCAGCACAAGGACATGGAGAAGTACGAAAGCGCCAAGAAGAAGATCGAGTGGGGCAGTCAGATTCGGAGTTACGTCTTTCACCCCTACACTATGGTCAAGGACCATCGCACCGGGGCGCAGACATCGGATATACAGAGGGTGATGAACGGCGATCTGGAGATGTTCATCAACGCCTTTATAACCTCAGGTCAGGTGGAAGCCTAAACACCTGTATCATGCATTGGGAGTCGCATCAATGGATATTCTTAACACCATCAAAGACAAAGCCCGTCGGTTAAACCGCACGGTGGTCCTTCCGGAAGGTACGGAGGAGCGGTCGATTGTCGCCGCCCGTAACCTGGTTGAAGAAAAAATCGCCAAGGTGGTTCTTCTGGGCGATCCAAAGGAAATCGCCGCGCTGGCCGCCAAGAACGGTCTCGATACCGGCAAGGTGACCATCATCAATCCCCCGACGGCGCCCGACTACGCGTCGTTCGTGGAGATGCTGTTCGAACGGCGCAAGGCCAAAGGGATGACACACGAGCAGGCGGCCGAAGCGATGAAAACGCCGCTGTATTTCGGCGCCGCCATGGTCAAGACCGGCAAGGCCGACGCCTCGGTCGCCGGCGCGATCAACACGACCGGGAACGTCCTGCGGGCGGCCCTGCACGTCATCGGCCTGGCTCCGGGAATTACCACCGTGTCGTCTTCGTTTCTCATGACCATCCCGGAATTTTTGGGCGAAAAAGACAAAATCTTGATGTTCGCCGACTGCGCGGTCGTGCCCAACCCCGATCCGGAACAACTGGCGTCGATCGCCGCCTCCACCGCCGACACGATGATGAAGCTGACCGGTCAGACGCCGAAAGTGGCGTTTCTGTCCTTTTCCACCAAGGGTTCGGCCGAACACGAAGACGTGGACAAGGTGCGCAAGGCGCTGGAGATATTCAAAGCCAATCATCCCAAGATTGAAGCCGATGGCGAGCTGCAACTGGACGCTGCCATTCTGCCGAAGGTCGGGGCCAAGAAAGCTCCCGGATCAACCGTAGCCGGTCAGGCCAACGTGCTGATCTTCCCCGACCTCGATGCCGGCAATATCGGATATAAACTGACCGAACGGCTGGCCAAGGCGACGGCCACCGGCCCGATCATTCAGGGGCTGGCGCTGCCCGCCAACGACCTGTCGCGCGGTTGTTCGGCCGACGACATCGTAAACGTCTCGGCCATCGCTGTTTTGTTGAAAGGTTAAAAGTGGACGGCCGCGGCCCGGCCATACGGCCGGGGAAAAGAGCCGTTGACAGGGCCGTCGCGAAAATGTTATCTTGGCTGTTCACTAAAATGAGAAGCGTCCGATCAGGGCGCTTCCCGATCAACGTGAAGGAGTGAAAATCGTGAGTTCCCTCATTATTATCATCGTTGCCGTGGTCGCGGTCGTAGTGGTGGCGGCGATTGTGATTTTCGTTGTCCTGAAAAACTACCGCAAGGTAGGCCCGAACGAGGCGTTGATTATTTCGGGCGGCAAGAAACGCACGATCACCCTGCCGGACGGGACGAAGCGGCAGATTGGATATCGGTTGCGCATCGGCGGCGGCACCTTTGTGCGGCCTTTCATCGAAAAAGCCGAGGTTCTGCCGTTGGAGATCATCCCCATGAACATCCAGATCGATGACTCCATCGCGGCCAACGGCATCCGGTCGACCGTCAAGGGGACGGCCGAAGTCAAGATCGCCGGCGATGAGGGTTCGATTCACCTGGCCGCCGAACAGTTTCTCGGCCGCTCGCTCACGGACATCCGCGATGTCGCCCTGCGGACGATCGAAGGTTCGGTGCGGGCCCTGATCGGCACCATGAATATCGAATCGTTGAACAGGAACCGCAAGGAATTCGCCCAGGATGTGTTCAAGGAAACCAACACCTACTTCTCCAATATGGGTTTGAAGCTGGTTTCGTTCAACCTGAAAGAAATCACGGACCCGTCGGGGTATCTGGAAGCGTTGGGAAAACCGCGCATCGTCCAGGCCCGGCGCGATGCGGAAGTAGCCGAAGCCGAAGCCGCACGCGATGCCATCATCAAGTCCGCCGAGGCCAAGAAAGAGGGAGATATCGCCAAGCTCCAGGCCGAAACCAAGGTGGCCGAGGTCAGTCACGATTTCGACCTGAAGAAGGCCGAACTGCAGACCTCCCTCAACCGCAAGAAAGCCGACGCCGATTTCGCGTACGAGCTGGAACGCCACAAACTCAACCAGTCGCTGAAGGCCGAAGAGGCCAAGGTCCGCATGATCGAGAAGGATTCGGCCATCGCGTTGCAGAAGAAGGAAAACGAGCGGATCGAGGAAGAACTGCAGGCGACCGTGCGCAAACCGGCCGAAGCCGAACAGTTCCGCCTGGAAGCGGAAGCCAAGGGTATGGCCGAGGCCAAGCGCGTACAGGGTGTGATCGAGGCCGAATTGATCAACAAGATCGGTCAGGCCGAAGCCGAGGCCCTGCGCCGCAAAGCCGAATCATGGAACTCCTATTCGCAACCGGCGCTGTTGCAGATGATGTTCGAGAAACTGCCCGATCTGGCCCGCGAGATGGCCGCTCCGCTGTCCAAGATCGACAAGATCGTCATGGTTTCCAACGACGGCAAGATGGGAACGTCGCGGATAACGGGCGAGGTAGCGTCGATGATGACGCAGTTGCCTACGGTCGTCAAGTCGTTGACCGGGTTTGACCTGGAGGATTGGTTACAGAAGCTGGGCCGGAAGGATTCGCAGGCCGGCGGCGCTAACAAGGAATAAGCAATGATTTCCAATAGAATCGGCCGCCTCGAGCTGTCCCCCACGTTGCGCATCACCGCCAAAGCCAAGGCGATGAAGGCCGAAGGGATCGATGTTATCGATTTCTCCGTGGGCGAGCCGGACTTCTCGACACCGGCAAACATCAAGGACGCGGCCAAGAACGCGATCGACGCCAACTTCACCAAGTATACCGCGAACGACGGTATCCCCGAGTTGAAGGAAGCGATCCGCATCCGTCTCAAGGAAGACTTCGGCGTCGAATACAAGAAGAACGAAATTATCGTCTCCACCGGCGGCAAGCAATGCCTCTATAACTTCTTCATGTCGGTGCTGAATCGTGACGAGGAAGTGATCATCCCCGCCCCCTATTGGGTCTCTTACCCACAGCAGGTGCTGATGGTCAAGGGCAAGCCGGTCATCGTGCGGACGCGCGAGGACAACGGCTTCCGCCTGACGCCCGAGGAACTGAAAGCGCATCTGAATTTCAACACCAAGGCGATCATCATCAACAACCCGTCGAATCCGACCGGTTCCGGCTACACCCGGGATCAGCTTATGGAGCTCTGCGATATCGCGGCGTCGGAAGGGGTGCTGATCGTCGCCGATGAAATCTACGCCAAGATCATCTATGACGGTTTCCGGTTTCACTCCATCGCCTCGCTGAGCGACAAGATCAAGGCCAAGACGATCCTGATCAGCGGCGTGTCGAAGTCGTACGCCATGACCGGCTGGCGGATCGGCTATGCCGCCGGGCCGCGCGAGATTATCGCCGCCATGGGCATCGTCCAGTCGCACACGACCTCCAACGCCAACTCCATCGCCCAGAAGGCGGCGGCCGAAGCATTGAGCGGCAACCAGGCCGAGGTCAACCACATGGTGGCCGAATTCCATTCCCGCCGCAATTTCATGCTCAGCAAACTGCGGCGCATTCCGGGGGTTTCCTGCTATGAACCGCAGGGCGCGTTCTACCTCTTCCCCAACGTCTCGGCCTTCTATAACACCGAGTACGGCGGGATGAAGATTCGCAATTCCTACGGGTTGGCCTACTATCTGCTGCGCGAGGCGGCCGTGGCGGTGGTGCCGGGCAGCGCGTTCGGCGCGGAAGACAATATCCGTCTCTCCTACGCCACGTCGTCGGAGAACATCGAAAAAGGCATGGATCGGATCATCGAAGCCATGGCCCGGTTGAAGGAATCACCGCAGTTCAAACGGACGGCGCTGCAGAACGTGATGACTCATCCCAAGACGTCCACTGAGGCCAACACCGCAATTTCGCTGGAAGAGCGGGACGCTTTGGTGCAGGAGGCCGAGGCCGCGCTGCCGTACGACCGTTATTTCGAATGGAACGCCAACATCAACGGAATCATCATACAACTGCGCACCAACGTGCCGCACCTGTACGATTTTTGGGTGGAAAACTGGTATCCGGCGCAGTTGGAGTCGGACGTGGAGCCGCACGGCGTCATCTATGCCGTGGACGGGGTCCCCGGCCGCACGCCGTACGGGTATTACCACCCCGATCTGCACACGGCGATCATCTTCAACAGCAGCTACTACGGTCAGATCCGCAGTTGGGCGCTGGGGATGGTGGCCCAGGCCAGCGAACGGCTCCTCGACGTGCACGGCCTCCGGGCGGCCTGCCTCGACTACAACAGCAACGGTCTGGCGTTAATCGGCCCCAAGGGACTCAAGCGCGGCTCGACCTTCTTCCGCATGCTGGAAGACGACAAGGCCCGTTTCCTGTCCAACGACTGGGTGTTCGTGCGCTACCGGGGCAGCGAGGCGATCGCCGACGCTCCGGAACGGAAATTCTACGTGCGGACCAATATCGTCAAGAAGTTCCCCCGGTACGCGCGCATCTTCGACCGCAGCAAGTGCGAGAACGTCGTTACTAGCCGGGCCGACTGGACCAACATGAAGGAACTGGGCGACGAGTGCCCGTTGGATCTGGGCGAACCGTACTGTTATTGGGGATCGGATGATTCCCGGGCTCTGATCGACCCGGCCTGGGTCGGAGGCCCGCAGAAATACATCAAACGGTCGCGACTGAAAACGATCGTTTTCCTGCATTATGAACCAAACGCCCCGGCGGTGCAGAAGCTGTCGGAGAGCGAAGCCCTGGATTACGTGACCGCCGGTTCCTACCGGGTCCCGACCGAAGCCGGCCTGAGTCCCTTCAAGACTCAGCCCTTCTTCAACCCGTACATTTTGTCCGGGTCGGTCGACCAGGAGGACTTGCAGCGGCGCAACTTCCACCAGCTTTTCCGGGTGGCCAAGGCTTTCAAATTCAACCTGGCTGCCGTTCCGCCGGAGGCGGTGAAATCGCGCATCAGGGAATTGATGGGATAGGAGTACACCTGTGGCAAATACATTAGGGATCATCAAACCGGACGGCGTTCGCCGCAAACTGGCCGGCAAAATCATCAGCAAGATCGAAGATAGCGGTCTGGTGGTGCGGGGGATCAAAATCCTTCGGCTGTCCAAGGGACAGGCGGAGAAGTTCTACGCCGTTCACGAAGGCAAACCGTTTTATTCCACGCTGGTGGAATTCATGACTTCGGGGCCTATCATTGTCATGGTCCTCGGCGGACATGGTTCCATCGAGAAGTGGCGGGAGTTGATGGGCGCCACCGACCCGGCCAAGGCCAAGTACAACACCATCCGCCGCGAGTATGGCACTTCGATCGAAAAGAACGTGGTGCACGGCTCCGATGGTCCGGAAACCGCCAAGACAGAAGTGGCGTTCTTTTTCCGTGAGGATGAAATTCTTCCGAAGGAATAAGTCGACATGGCTGATTTGTACAATACCGAGTTGTATGCCCGGTTTCACCGGGATTTGCAGCGCCGCCTGAACGGCCCGAACATCAAAGAGGTGAAGTTGGAAGACCTGCGGGGGCCGGCCATCCAGACCGGCGTTCAGACCAAGTACGGGTCCTGGGCGTGGCGCTCGGCCGTCTCCAGCCGCATCGCGGAAAAAACGGTCAACCTGGGTTCCGAAAAGGTCCGCGAGTATCACCTGTCCGACGCGAAGAAGAAGATCATCAGCTCCGCCCCCGGAGAGTTGGACAAGGTTTTGCACCTGATGGAGACAATGCCGTTCGTGCAT
>JAQVRW010000123.1 GCA_028700875.1 Candidatus Zixiibacteriota bacterium
GTGGGCGAATTTGCCGTTGCAGATTTCGATGATCTTCAGCGGCCCGAGGGCGAAACCCTTTTCCGCCAGCGTCGCCTGAACATCGTGGATATGCAACACCCGAAACATCTTTTCGGCCGTCACCCGTTCGACATCGGCTACCACCGCGTCAAACGGCCGGCCGGACTCGACAGTATAATCCAGATTCATGTTCATCCCTCCATAATGGAGTAGCTATGCGTGATTCTCGTCACTCCGGCCAGCGTGGCGCCGACCGAACAGTATTTTTCCTCGGACAATTGAATTGCCCGTTCGACTTGGGCCGGGTCGAGCCTACTGCCCGTGATCCGGTAATCCAGATGAGCGGTCGCCACTGCCCGGGGATTCTCCTCCCGTTGCTCGTAACTGACCGTTATTTTCAGACCCTTGATATCCATACGCATTTTCTGCCCGATATGGACGATGTCGATTCCGGTGCATCCCGCCAGCGCGAACATCAACAGCTCGACCGGCTGGTATCCTTCTTCGTTCCCCCCGGCCGCAAGCGATCCGTCGGTCGTGATCGTATGCCCAAACCGGGATTCCCCGGTGAACTTGAATCCCCCCTGCCAGTCCATACTTATATCCACTGCCGTACCTCCTGTGACTTTCTTCCCGATTGTTGTCCCTTTAGATAATTAAAACCATCCAATGGTTCAAAAGTTTTCGTTTTTTTCGGTTCCAAGGCCGGCCGGCCTTAAAAATCAACGGGCGCCATCCTTGTAAAAAAAGGGCATAGAGAGTCGGAATTTCCGGAACCGGGGTTTCGGTTTTGTCGTATAAAGAAGCGAGGAACAGAGAGTGCTGTAGTTTTCTAGTGCGACATAGCTTGAATCTCCTGGATCAGGGGGCGTGGCGGCGGTCACGCCCTTTCTTTTTTGCCAAATCACTTCACAAGTAATCGACCGGGGTCCCTCGACCAAAGCCGCCCGAAACCCGCCCGGATAAAATTCGTATAAAAAGAAGAACCGGCCAGAGGGGATCCGGCCGGTTCACGGAATGGATGCGGTTTCACTTCGATGCATCCGGGTGGCTTTTATGTCAACGACATAGGCGCGCACAACACACACCTGCGCCAAATCGTCAACGAATAATCTTCGTCAGTCTGCGGGGGAATGAAAAAAGGAAAACCCTGCTCCCCGCTGCACGATATTAAATTAAGCCCTGTAGTCGGTCCAAAGGTTGTCTAACTAGCAGTAATATAAGCCCAATAACTTCCGCGTGCAACACTTATTTTGGGGGAGGAGCGGTATTTTCGTCTCCCGCGCAGTCGTCGAAAATGGCCTAATTTGATCGGCTATCGCCCTCTTCCACTCACTCAAGAAGCGACTGGCGAAGAATCTCGCCGCGAATCCCGATGATCACTTCCTGCAATGGGAATCCGCTCCCGGCGGCGCGGTACGCCTCGACCGCAACGGCTCTCAGGCTTCCGCAACAAGGGACTTCCATGATCATGACCGTGATCCCGGTGCAGCCGGAATCGCGGAAAATCGCCTCCAATTTCAGCCGGTAATGCGCCAGATCGTCGAATTTCGGACACCCCACCAACAGCGCCTTTCCGGCCAAAAACCGTCGGTGAAAATCGCCGTACGCGAAAGCGCAACAATCCGCGGCTAGCAGAATCTCGCGCCCTTTCAAAAACGGCGCGGTGGGCGGAACCAGCATCAATTGCACCGGCCATTGGGTCAGAGTCGATTGAATCGCTTGCGGTTGTGCGGCCCCGACAACAGAATCGGCCCCAGACGCGGCAAACATCCGGACCGCCGATCCAGGGCATCCGCCCGGATGGCCTTTTTCCCGAATCAATCCTTTCGACGGTGCGGCGGGGGGAGGTACCGACGATGGCGCCGTACCGCCGTGTGAGGCGGGCCTCCCGGCGGGCTTCTCGGTCGAGGGTTCGTCGAAGGCCTCGGCCGCCCGTTTTTCGATGGTGATGGCCCCGCGAGGGCAAACTCCAAGACAGGCGCCGAAACCGTCACATCTGCTTTCGGCCGTCAGGCGGGCCTTGCCGTCGATGATCTTGATGGCCCCCTCGGCGCAGCTGATGATACATTCGCCGCAACCGTCACACAGCTCTTCATCGATTCTGACAATATCACGGACCGTCTTATTCACTAAACCGCCTCCGAAACCAGATTTTTCCATCTCAGTCAAGATCGGAAAAGAGGGCAACGGCGGCCTTGACTCAAGTCAAGCGCTCATAATTTTTTGCCGGAAGCCAGATCGGCCAGTTTCTGCCGGTCCCGGATGATGATTGCCTCCCCATCGACGGCGATAATCCCCAGACGGGTCAAGCGGGCGAACGCCCGCGACAGGGTCTCCGGGATCGTGCCCAGGATCGAGGCGAGAGTCATCTTCTTCTCGCTCAGGTGAACGACCGGCTCCGATGGGTGGGAGGACGAGGAAAGCTGGTCGAGCAGGTATCCGGCCAGGCGGGTCGTGATATCTTCCAGGGACAACTGCTGAACCAGGTGGGTCAGATGATGCAGCCGCATCGACAACCCGGCGATCATGTTCAACGCCAGCACCGGGTGTTGCCGGACAAGGCCCAGGAAACTCTCCCGCGGGAAAGACATGACCGTGCTGTCGGCGACCGCCTGGGCCGAGGCGGGAAATTGCCGCCCGGTAAACAACGCCGCCTCGCCGAATGATTCCCCCGGCCCGGCCAAAAGCAAGATCTGTTCTTTGCCGTCGAGGGCGGTTTTTAAGATTTTCACCTTGCCGGAAAGGACCAGCAAAAAGCGGTCGGCCGGGTCCCCTTCCATGAAGATGAAGCTTCCCGTGTCGACGTGCTGTCGGCGGCCGGCTTGTTCAACGACGGCCAGTTCTTTGGGGGTCAGTCCCGAGAAAAGGGCCGATGCGGACAGATGAGTTTCCATGTCTAAAGATAGACAAGCCGCAGTGCGACGGCAAGAGCAACTTGTGAGGGAGTCGGGGAGTTACCGGATGACGTCTTTGAGGAGTTGTTCGATATCGGACATCTTGAACGGCTTGTTCAGGAAACCATCGGCCATGGAATTCATCAGGCTGTTACCGTCGTCATCGAGAGCATACCCGGAGATGACCACCACCGGCATCGTCGGTTTCATTTCCTTGATAAGTTTCAGCAAGTCCAGCCCGGACATCTTGGGCATTCTCATGTCGGTGATAACGAGCTGATAATTATTCTTGTCGACCTTCTCGATCGCCTCGATGCCGTCGGCCGCCCGCTCCGATTCATAATCGAAGACTTCCAACATCTCCGACAGCAACGAAGACATATTGGGATTGTCATCAACGATTAGTATTCGCCCGTTCATCTCTGCACAAGTCCTTTGTCTTATAACGATATCGGCAATCTGGACGGAATGTTTAGGAAAAAGCCTGATCCAAATGGGCGGAAATGGCCGCCAGTAAACGATTAATCCCTGTCTTGCCGAGGGCCGAAATCGGGATGACGCCGTCGACGGAACCGGGGACGATTCCCGTCGGGTCGAGCAAATCCGTTTTATTGTATACGGTTAGCCGGGGAACCGCCCCGGCGCCGATATCCTCCAGCACCTCTTTGACCACCCCGATCTTGCGGTCCAGGTAGGGATCTGAACAATCGACCACCATGAGAATCAGATCGGCGAGTTTAACCTCCTCCAGCGTGGCCCGAAACGAGGCCACCAGCTGGTGGGGCAATTTTTCGATGAAACCGACCGTATCGGTAATCACCGCCTTTTGCGCGTTTCCGCCTCCCAGGCGACGGGTAGTCGAATCGAGCGTCGAAAACAACTGGTCGGCCTCGATGACCCCGGCTTTGGTGAGGCAGTTGAACAGGGTCGACTTCCCGGCATTGGTATAACCAACCAGGGCGATCTTGAAAAAGCCATGCCGTTGTTTCCGCTGGGTCTGCCGCTGACGGTCGATCTTTTTCAAACGTTCTTTCAACATCGCGATTTTCTTGGTCACGGTGCGCCGGTCGGTTTCCAGCTGCGTCTCGCCAGGGCCTTTCATGCCGATACCTCCCTGCTGGCGGGAAAGGTGGACCCAGAGACCGGTCAGGCGGGGTAGGAGATATTCCATCTGGGCCAGTTCGACCTGCAGACGGGCCTCGGCCGATCGGGCATGGAGGGCGAAGATATCCAGAATCAACATCGCCCGGTCGATCACCTTGACGTTGAATTTTTCGCTCAGATTACGCTGCTGATTCGGCGACAGGAGCTCATCGAAGACGACCATATCGGCTTCCTTCTCCTCGACCGCCGCCGCGATCTCCTCGGCCGTGCCTTTGCCGACAAAAAACGTCCCGTCCGGCCTGTCCCGTTTCTGGATAAACCGGGCGACCTCGATTCCTCCCGCGGTGGCGGTCAGGCGCGCCAGTTCATCGAGAGTGTATTCCGTCTCGGTTTTGGAGGTGGAGCCCAGGGCGGTCCCGACGAGGATCACCCGTTCGGCCGCTTTGTCTTTGCCGGTATCATACATGTGTCACCAATATAACGGACAAACCCTCCGAATCGCGATTGTTTTTTTCGGCGGACGATCACCCCGATTCATCCTATCATGCTGCGCGTGGAACCGACCCGTCGGAATCGCAAAAACCGGATTGCCGAATTTCGTGATTGCGCGGACGGTTTTTTTGACATAATCTACGAAGCAACTTCATACCGCGAGGAGCAAAATGACCAACAAGCTCGTACCGATAGACCCCTGCGTGATCAAGGATAACGTCTTCAACCTGATCGGAAACGACTGGATGCTGATCACCGCCGGAACCCCGAAATCGTTCAACATGATGACCGCCAGCTGGGGAACCATGGGGGAATTATGGCACAAGAAAGGTTGTTTCTGCTTCGTGCGGCCGACCCGGTACACCTACCAGTTCATCACCAAGGCCGAGACCTTCACCTTGTGCTTCTTCGATGAGTCCTATCGCGAGACGCTCAACCTCTGCGGCACCAAATCGGGGCGGGAGATCGACAAAGTCGCCGCCACCGGGTTGACTCCGGTGGCAACCGAACATGACTCGGTTTATTTCGAACAGGCCCGGCTGGTTTTGGAATGCCGCATCCTATACACGGATGATTTCGACCCCGAGCGGTTTTTGGACCCGAAAATCGAGGATTCGTACCCGGAAAAGGATTACCACCGGATGTTTGTCGGCGAGGTGATTCGCTGTCTGGCCCGGCCGGAACGGTAGGATACGGCACAATCAGATTGCCGCTTGGGAAACCGTCGATTCAAGGAGCATTACCCCGGCAGATGTGGATCTGCCGAAGGCGGACCGGGCACAGAACGCTCCCCCACAAGGGGGATTTTGGCTGAAGTGAATCGATTCTGTTGACACCGGCTTTTGGCTGGCGTTTCTTACCCGCAATATAATCCACGGCCCCGGCGCCCCCGCGGCCGAAAGCGGTCAGAGAGGTCGGCCATGAAAACGGCAGCGTATATCATTTCCGTTTCCCTTCTTATCACCATCCTTCCGGCAGCATTAGCGGCGCAAACCGATACGGTCAAGTATGTTCCCAGGTACCGCGACCCGGCGTTGCAGGAAATCGAAAAAAAGGACAGCACGGACAAGGCCAATGAAGACAGCCTGACGTCCAAAATCCGCGATGCTCAAAGACTGTTCCGTGAAGCGGAACAGGCGAAGGAGAAGACGCTCCGGTTCGATGTCGACAAGATCGTCCGTCCGGCCTCGCCGGAAGCGTTCAAACCGGCGTTTCATTTTCCGCCTGTTCGCCAGTACAGTACCAACACCTGCTGGTCGTTTTCGACCACGTCCTTCATGGAATCGGAAGTGTACCGTTTGACCGGGCAAAAAATTAAGCTGTCGGAGATGTTCACCGTCTATCATGAATATGTCGAAAAGGCGCGCCACTTCGTTCAGCAACGGGGAGACGTGATGATACCCGAGGGCGGGGAATCGAATGGGCTCACCCGGATTATGAAACAATATGGCGCGGTTCCGGAAGAAGCATATCCCGGGACGACCGACCCCGATGGCCGCCACGACCACGACCGGATGTCCAAGGAACTCCGGGACTTCCTGGCCTTCGTCAAGGATCATGATCTGTGGGACGAAGAAGAGGTGCTCGCGCAGGTGCGGGTGATTCTGAACAAATATTTGGGCGTCCCGCCGATGTCGGTGACCTACAACGGCAAGACCATGACGCCGAAAGAATTTTTGGCCGACGTTCTCAAACTCAATCCCGATGATTACATCGAGATCATGTCCACGCTGTCGGTTCCGTTCTATACCCAGGGAGAATTCAAGGTCGAGGACAATTGGTGGCATGATAGCAGTTATTACAACGTCCCGCTGGCCGAATGGTATGCGACACTCAAATCGGTGGTGCAAAATGGCTATACCGTGGCGATCGGCGGCGACGTTTCCGAGCCGGGGTTGTACGGTTTCGAGGATTTAGCCGTGGTGCCGGAATTCGACATTCCCCAGAAGTATATCAATCAATCTTCGCGGGAGTTCCGCATCAGCAATGCCACGACCGAAGACGATCATGGAATCCACCTGCTGGGCATGACCCAGGTCGGAGGGCATGACTGGTTTTTGATCAAGGACTCCGGCAGTAGCAGCAACTGGGGCAAGTACAGGGGGTACTATTTCTACCGCGATGATTATGTCCGGCTTAAAATGCTCGAATACCAGGTGCACAAGGATGCGGTCAAGCAGTTGCTGAAGAAGTTTAACAAGTAGTCGGAAGCGCGGCGTCGGATAGCCGGGCGATATGAAACCCGGCCATGGGCAGGGAGGAAGCATTCATGAAGGTGGCGGTGATTTCCGATCTCCATTTCGGCGATCCGATGTGCACTATGATCGACCACAAGACCCTTGGGCCGGGGGAAAAATACGACGCCTTCGTGCATCAGGCGGGGCAGGACAACGACTTTCTGCTGCTGCTGGGGGATACCTGCGACTTTTCGATCACCGACTACGCCCAGGCCTACCATATCGCCAAGGCCTTCTTCCGCCTGATCAAGCGGGACCATATCGCCAAGAACGTCATCTACATCGCCGGCAATCACGATTTCGACATGTGGCACACCGTCGAACACCAGGCCAATATCATCCACGAGGTCATGGAAGGCCGTCCTGCCCGCAACTTCCGCTGGTCGGTGCCGGCCGTGATCGATGACCGTGCCGCCAGCCCTTCGCGCGGGTTCCAGCTGCCCGGCCATACCGGGGTCGTGGATCCCGACCAGCCGCCGCAGACGCGGGTGTTCATGGATTATATCACCCGCAACGAGAACGGCGGCGGCGAGCCGACCAATTTCTATTTCGCCTACCCCAACCTCTATTTCGTCACCGACCGCCAAAGTGTCATGTTCACGCACGGCCATTATCTTGAACCGTACTGGACAGTGGTCGGGGAATGGGCGTTGAAAATCGCCCGCGATGATCTTGAGATCGGTCAACGGCTGGATTTGTGGGAGTTGGTGGCGATCAATTTCCCCCTGTGCCAGTTCGGGTGTGTCGGGATCGGCCAGGCCGGGCCGTTGACCAAGCTGATGCGCGAGGTGCGACAGGAGATGAAAGATCGTCATCTCGGCCGAGTAGAGACATATCTGGAACGTATCGATGATGAGATCGACCGGAAGACCCCGTATGGCAAATTCAATCCCAAAGAATGGGGAAGCGATCTGGCCTCGGCGGTGGTTCGGAAAAAGATCCTCAAGGGGATGAAGAAATTCAAGTACGCCCGTTACAGCGACCGGTTCATCCAGAAGAAAGCAGTGCTGGAGCGGTTCGCGAGTTATTTCGACTGCAGCCGGGCCGAGGTGGAGCGGTTGAACGCCGGCTATGGGTTAAATCTTCCCGCCCCGACGGAAGTGGTGTTCGGGCACACCCATCAACCAATCGCGATGAGCGACCCGCAGGCGCCGACCGCCCAGATCGACGGCGGCGAAACGGTGCGGTTGTATAACACCGGGGGATGGCTTTGGCGCGAGGACAAAGCGGGATATCGTGAGTTCTGCGGCGCGGAGGTGATCACCTACCGCACGGATGAGGGATTCGTCTCGCATTCGATCGATTGAGCAGGAGCATGATTCCATCCTGCATTGCGTAGATACCGTGTCTTAGGTCAAGGGTTTTAGCTCCGGGTTAAAGGGTGTTTGGTGTTTGAGCATGGCCTGAGTGATAAGCAGGAGCTTTCGCATGCAGGCGGCAATGGCGACCATCTTGGCTTTC
>JAQVRW010000124.1 GCA_028700875.1 Candidatus Zixiibacteriota bacterium
TGCTCTTCCGATCTAATCGATTCCCTTGCCGGTCGTATCGTTTAAACTGGCAATATGCCCAATTGAGTCTATCAGGGTAATGGGGGGTCGATCCGGGTCGGGGGAAATCTTGACTATGGTATCGGTAACAACCGATATCACCTTCCAGGCAGAATCAAAAGTCGTGGCATATGTGACCCGGAAGGTGTCAGTCCACGCAAATGGTTCGGGACGGCTGAAATTGAAGGTATATTCCTGTCCGGGAACGAACCCGACCGTCGTCGCCGTAGTGTCGATCAGCGTGTCACTGCCGTTAACTGTGGTGTCGATGGAGACAATGAAGGTCCCCGCGGCGAGCGTGCCGACAAAACCCTCAAGGTCCGTATAAACCGTGGCGGGCCAGTTGACACTCGGCGTGGCCGTCAATTGAGCGGAATCGACGGCGAACGTCTTGAACCCGTTTTGAATACTCACATGAAAGGCCGGGTAAACCGTATGGGTCTTGGGCGACGGGTTCAGGGAATTTTCGTCGTTCTTGTCACACCCGACCGCCATCACCAGGGCAATTACCGCCAGAGCCGTTGTAAAAAGTCTCATGTATGCTATCCTCCGATATGTCGCGATACAAGACGCAATAATAATTCCTTTTCGCGCCCAGGGCAAGGAAAATTCTGCGCGCTCTAAATTTTAAGGACGAACCGGCCGGAGACCCTGTGCAACCGGAAAATCCCCCGTGTGACGGTTTTTGGCGGTAGGGGCCGACCCATGTGTCGGCCCGAAATGATCCGGGCGTCCGCCGCGGCGGACGCCCCTACGAGAGCGAATTCGATTTCAGTGGTTGGGGGACGACTTTCCCGACTGCGGCCAGCGGCGGACCAGAGCCAACAGCCCCCCCAGGAGCATGATAATCGTCCCGGCCCAGAGGAAATTCATGGCCGGTTTCCTGGACACTTCCATGACCAATAGGTCCGGGGCGGTTCGCGGGGTCAGACCGGCCACGGTCAGCTGAATTGCCTTTTCGTCGGCCATGATCTTCTCCAGCCGGACCATGCGGGCATCCAACCCGGCCATCAGCGGAACATCTTGATAATCAAGCGGTTTGCCCGCCTCGAAGATCATGGAAGGAACAATCGTCTCGGTCTTGCCGGTGCTGTCGGTGACCTCCAGTATGGCCCCGAAATGGGTCGCTTTGGCGGCGGCATGGGCCTGCTGGTCGAATCCCCGGAAGGTCACCATATAGCCCCCCAGCGGCATCGACTCCCCTTTATGCAATTTCATCCCGTTTTGATCGCCCAGATCGATAATCTGTTCGGGGGCCAGATAGAGGTCATAAAGGAGGCTGCGGATGATATACGGCTTTTTCATAAGGCCTTGCTGCTGTTCCGACCAGAACAGTTTCGGCCGGGCCTCGAACTCCTTGTCGCCGTCTTTGACCGCCAGAATGATTTCATTGTCGGGCGAGGTAATGTCCCCTGCCATTCCCTTGTAAGTCATGTCCACGCCGTAGGCGCCGGCCATGGCCTCCCGGTCGATCTGAAGTTTCTGACTGTTGGAATAGGCCGAGGATCCCAATATCCCCAACAGCATGAGGGCGAACCCGAAATGCGCCACCTGCGCCCCAGCCGATCCGATCCGGCCCGGAAGGTAACGGAACAGGACGAACAGGTTGGAAAAGAGGGCAAAGGAAACGGTGAATATGAAAAGGAGATCGCCGAATGAGCGTACCCCCATGAACGCCCCCACCAGGGCGGCGATCGCAGCCGCCAGCGCCGACGGGATGATTTTGCGGGATAGCCCCCGCATCTCTTCGCCCCCCCAGACCATGTAGGGTGCGAATCCTAGAAAAAGCCCTATGATCAAGGCCAGCGGGAAGGTCACGCGGGTATAAACCGCCGCGTCCACTGTGCCGGGTTTGCCGAACATGGTCGTAATCAGCGGCCAGGAAGTCCCGGCCAGAACCATGATCGCGATCAGGCTCAAAAGCCAGACCGAAACCAACAACACGAAATCCCGCGAGGTGAGTTTAAGATCGGCGGCCGAGACCGCCATCGTCCGGCTCCGCAGGGCATACAACACTAGGGAGAAAACCGTGTACCCGACCATGAACCCGACCAGGTAGCGGTTGATTCCAAGATCGACGAAGCTGTGGACCGAAAACTCCGCCAGCACTCCCGACCTGGTCAGGAAGGTGCCATAGACGACCAGCAGGAACGTGAACAGGGCTATGAACAGATTGGTCTTCTTCAATGCCCCGCGCGCCTTTTCGAGCATGAAGCCGTGGATCAAAGCCAGGCTGGTCATCCAGGGGATGAACGATGAATTCTCCACGGGGTCCCAGGCCCAGTACCCGCCCCAGCCCAGAGTCTTGTAGGCCCAGAAGCCCCCCATGATATTCCCGGCCCCCAGGGCCAGCGCGCCCAATGCCGCCGGCGCCAGCGCCTTGGGCAGGAAACCGTCGTATTCCTTGCGCATCAGGGCCGCCATCGCCAGCACAAACGGCAACGCCACCGCCGCATACCCCAGGAAGATGATCGGCGGATGGACGACCATCCAGGGATCGTGCAAGAGCGGGTTCAACCCCGCGCCATCGGGCGGCGTCGTCGCCAGCTTTTCGAACGGCGACAGAATCAGGAGTATCAGAAGAAAGAACAGGTTGATTAGGCCATAGAAGAACATCGCCCAACTGGTATATTGTCCCCCCCGCCGCAGGAGATAATATCCCAGAAACGCCAGAAGCCACAGCCAGAGAAGATAGGTTCCCTGCTGCCCCGCCCAGAAAGCCGAAATCAGGTAGAAAAGCGACAGGCCCCGGGACGAATAATCGTAAACGTACCGATAGGAAAAATCTCCGGTGATGAAATAATAGAACAGCAGCACCCCGGCCAGCGAGATCAGTGCAGTGAAGTAGCCGTAACTGGTGCGGGCCAGCGAGAAGACCCCCTCGCGCCCACGAGCCGACAGATAAAATGCCACCGTGGCGACCAGCATGGCCGCCGCGGCCATGACAATAAGCAAGGCTCCGATATTCACCTCTTAGACGCCTCCCTGCTCCAAGGCCTGCTTCTCCAGTCCCTGATATTTCGACGGACACTTCACGAATAGTTGGTCGGCGACAAACGTCCCGTCCTTGTACCGCCCTTTAGCCACCACCGAGGTCGCCTGCTCGAAATTCCCCGGCACCGCCCCGGAAAAGACGACTTTGAGACGGTCATGCATGGTCTTCTTTTCCAGTCCGGTGATGTCGAAAATCAACTGCGAATGGGCGGCGTCATAGGTGACAGAGTCGAAGTCGATCTTCCCCATCACCTGCACCACACCGGTCGTTTGGGGAACTTCATTCAGCGAGACATATTGGATGCTGAAGGACATGAACGAGCTCACGCCCCAGATGATGAAGGCGACGATAATAACCCCGCCCACCATATATTTCGGTTTCACTTCTTGTCCTCAAGTTTGCGGGTTCTGCGGTCGAGCATCGTCAGGTAGACGAAAATTCCGGCCCAGATGATCAGCGTGACCGCCAGAACGGTATAGTTCGAGGTCATGACTCTTGTTCCTCCATACGCTTGCGCTGAGACCGATATATCCGCACGCCAATCGAATAGATCCAGAAAAAGAGGACGGTGAAAGCGATCAGCGAGGGAAAAAAGACCGCCGCCGTCGAGGCCGACATCGCGAATTCCCCGGAGCTGCCCACCACCGAGTCGGACGGGTGCAGCGACGGCAGCACGCGCGGCATGATAAACATCAAAAACGGCACCGTGACGAAGGCGAAGATGGAGTAGACCGCCGCCAGCCGGGCCTTCTTCTCGGCGCCGTCCACGGCCGACCGAAGCGCAAAATAGGCGCCGTAGATCAGAAGCAGGATGAAAATCGAGGTCTCGCGCGGGTCCCAGTTCCAGAACGACTGCCAGGTGACCTTGGCGAAAATCGACCCGGTGATAGTCGCCAGGACGCAAAAGAGAAATCCCAGTTCGGCCGCCGCCCGCGCCCGGTCGTCATCGAGCAGGTCCCCTTTCCGCAGGTACCGGATCGAGGCGATCATCGAGACGACAAACGCCACCGCCGCCACCCACGCCTGGGGAACATGGAAATAAAAAATACGGCTGGCCTCGCCGATCCCCTGTTGCGGGGCCGGCAGGATGAACGCCGCCGCGATCACCCAGGCCATCAGTAAGAAGAGAATTGCTTTCCACCACATAGTCGGATCGTTTCACTCCCGCCGAGACAACTCAACTACGGATATACGATATCAAAGACTTTAACAACCTATTTTCCGGATTGTTTCCGGCTATCTATTCTTCCCACACGAATTCGAACAACAGCAGGCTGGCCGTGATCATGACCACCGCATAGCTGATCAAAAGTTGCAACTCGGGAGCCGCCGCCGAAAACGGGCTTTCCGTCACCCCCAAAGCCTTTCGGGTCCCGGCGATTGCCCCGATCAAAAGCGGCAGGAGAATCGGAAATGACAGCACCGCAAACAGCGCCCCCTTGATACTCGCCTTGGAGATAATCGCCGCGATCAACGTACTGGCCCCGGCCAACCCGAGCGAGCCCACCAACAGGACAATCAAGAACAACCCGACATTGGCCATCCGGGCATCGGTCAGGACAAAGAACAACGGCGTGATAACCAACTCCAGAAGCGCCAGAAGCAGGAAATTGAACACCAACTTTCCCAGATAAATCGCTGTCGGGTCGGAGGTCAACCGTAGCACGATCGCCGTCCGCGATTCCTCTTCCTTGACAAACACCTGGGCCAAACCCGACATCGCCGAAAAAAATATGATGATCCAGAACAACGCCGCATAGACGTCGGCCGGAAGTCCCAGCTGCCCCACCGAAAACGACACCACCGTGAGGGTGGTCACGCCGAAAAGCAAGATTGCATTGATGGCGTACCGCGTGCGGAATTCCGACAGGATGTCTTTGCGCAGGACCGCCAGCGATTTAGTTGCCAAGCCGGATGAGCTTGTCGGCAAAACCGTACTCCCCCGCTTCATTGGTGGCGACAATCACGATGCCGTTTTTCTTCTGCCGGGCGATGATCTCCGCCACGATCTTCTTGCCTTCGTCATCCAAATTAGCCGTCGGTTCATCCAACAGCAGATAGACGGGATCATTGAGAAGCGCCACGGCGTATTTCAGCCGTTGTTTCATGCCCGATGAATAGGCTCCATAGAAATCTCCGCCTCGTCCTCCGAGCTGCAGCGCAGCCAGCATCGTCTCCACCCAGGCCGTATCGACCGACGTGCCGCGCATGGCCGCGAAGAAGGTCAGATTCTCGGCGGCGGTGAGAAAATCATACAGGGTCAGTTCCGGCCCGACATATGATAAGCATTGGCGCACCTCGGCGCGGTCGAGCTTCTGCTTTTCATTGGAGAAAGTGACCGTCCCGCGAGTGGGCGCGGCCAGCCCGGCCAGGATCTTCAGCAAGGTGGTTTTGCCGGAGCCGTTCTTGCCGACAACCGCCAGCGAATCACCGACCGACAGCGAGAACGACACGTCTTCGAGCACTCGTCTCGTCCCGAACCGTTTGCTGAGCTTATTTACCTCGACTCCGTACATTTTGATTGATACGCCCTGCCGCCTTATTTGTTGGCCGTGGTTAGTGTCATCGCCATCATTCCATGCCCTCTGTCATTCTGGGCGAAGCGAAGAATCTCATTTATTTCCCCGTATCGAGACCCTTCGCTTCGCTCAGGGTGACAGTCTCCCCTATGCGCCGGGTGCCCCGTTCCGCCCGTGGCGGACGGTGGAATCGCATCCCTGCCTTGCATGATTTCCGTTTCTTCGGACTGTAGGGGCGAGCGGGTGCTCGCCCTCTGCGCGGCGAACATCACGAATCACTACCCCTCACTCCGGTGTCCATCTTTTCGAACTGTAGGCGCGCGCGGCTGTGCGCCCGCCGAATTATGCTACCAATAATCGCCCGCCCGCTTGGCATGTCAAGGAAAAACACCGAACCCTAAACGGGAACGGGGTACCCCAGCCTTCAGGCATCAATGGTCCACATAAAATCCCTGCCGGTTCAAACATTCCACCTATACCAAACAAAAAGGCCTTGCCGGGATGGCAAGGCCACGAACTTTTTCATGTTCCACTGCGCGGGCCGTTACTACCGGTCGCGCATTACGAGAGAACCTATATTAGCGCCGCAATGGCGGCGAAACGGTCCTTTTGCATCAGTTTCATCACCTGATCGGCATGGCACGGCTGACAACCCAAATCAACATGCGTCGTCAGTATGCCGCCAAGATTCTTCTGAAACAGCTCGGCCTTCTGACAGCCAAAATACCGCGCCGCGCAGACATTCGCCCCCCGCAGAACGTCGCAGTCCTCACAGACAGGCATCTTCTGAATGCCCGCCAGCTTTTCGGCCACCTCCTCGGCCGTCGGTTTTCTTCTCATCACTTGCCTCCGACTCCGTTCGGATTAAATACTCCCGATTGGATACTATTATTCAAACTTTTTGGCAATGACAAAATCTCCGCCTCCAAAAATTATACTCACGTTTATCGCAGAACGTTTGGCCGAACCGGACGGTTCGGCCAAAATAAATTATCGGACGATCGACCCCAGTCGCTCCCAGCGCACTCGCTGGAAAAAATGGAGGACATTGTACCAGACCGAGGCGGGAATCGAGCCCAAATGGGCTATGTCGATCACCGGGGCGTTGACATCCGGCTCCCACGACCAGTGGATAACCAACGCCTCCCCCTGCAACAGATCCAGCGGCACGGGGCCCCAATACCGGGAATCCGAACTATTGTCGCGGTTGTCCCCCATCGCGAAAATATGTCCCGCCGGCACCCGGTACGGCCCGAAATTGACGCGCGGGTCGGCCGGGTTGGCCCCTTCCAGAGATTGGGTATATTTCCCGGTCGAGGCGTCGGGGAATCGCTTGTTGTCCACGTACAGCACCTTATCCCGCAGAGCCACTTCCTGCCCCTCGACAGCAACGCACCGTTTGATATAATTGGTCTTGCGGTCGACCGGGTATTTGAAAATGACAATATCCCCCGGCTGGGGATTGCGGATGGCCGGGAAGCGCCAGTCTATCAGGGGAATCCGGGCGCCGTAGAGGAACTTGTTGGCCAAAATGAAGTCGCCGATGAGAAGGGTGTCTTCCATCGAAGAGGAAGGAATTTTGTACGCTTCAACGATCGAGGTTTTGATAATAATCGCCAGGACCAGGGCTATCGCCAGCGATTTGATATATTCAAAGATTCCTGCCTGCACTTCTGTCTTGGCCAAGCGACCTCCTGTTGCTCGCGGCGTCTTTCCCTAATTCGCCGCCAATATATGGAATCATTCCTGTCGGCAAAAATAAAAATCGGGGCCGGCCCTCAGCTCACCGACCGAACCGTCCGGTCCCATCTGATCCGCCCCACGAAATTGGTGATGGTATGCCAAAAGGTGACGGGAATCGAGGTGAAATGGGCCGGGTCGATCTTTGGGGCGTTGTCATCGGGGGCAATCGACCATTGAATCCCGATCACCTTTCCTTCGACCAGTTCCAATGGCACTGGTCCCCAATACCGGGAATCATAGCTGTTGTCGCGGTTATCCCCCATGGCGAAAATAGTCTCCGGGGGAACGGTGAACGGCCCGAAGTAGTCCCGGCGGTCGTTTTTGTCCAACGGCTTTCCTTTGGCGATGTACTTGGCGCGGGCCGGATCGGGAAAAGCCTTGCCGTCAACGTAAAGCACCTTGTCCCTCACTTCGACCACCTGTCCCTCGACCGCGACGCACCGTTTGACGTAGTCGGTCTTGCGGTCACCGGGCCATTTGAAGGTGATGACATCGCCGGGGCGAGGATGACGGATTTCGGGAAGACGCCACCCGAAGAAGGGGATGCGCCCGCCATACAGCAATTTATTGGACACGACGAAATCGCCGATGAGAAGCGTATCCTCCATCGATGACGAGGGTACGCGATACGCCTCAGCCAGCGAGGCCTTGACGAAGAAGGCCAGAAGAACGGCCCAGAAAAGGGCCTTGAGATATCCGTATGACCCGGCCAGAATTTTTTTATCCACGCGACCTCCCGGTTTCCTTAATCTCAACCGGTGAAAAATCTCATGATATCGTTGTAGGTTACCATGACGATGACCAGAAGCAGAAACACCAACCCGATCTTGAGAGCCACCACCCGCTGGTTGATGGTCATGGGGGAACCCTTAATCTTTTCTATAAGGAGAAA
>JAQVRW010000125.1 GCA_028700875.1 Candidatus Zixiibacteriota bacterium
ATGTATGTCCCCGGAATCTCAACGTGACACCATCGCGAAGAATAAGGTATTGTACGAGTACTGCAAGTATCTGTACGAAATGGAAGACAGCCGAGGCGATAAACTCAACGGTCTCGTGCGGACATATATGAGTTTCATCGCTTTTGCCTTGGGTGGTGGCGCCACCATAATCCAGTTTGTCATCGACCGCGAAAATTACGTCCAGATTAGCCGTTCTCAATCAGCTTCGGTTGCCTTGTTCATGCTCACTTCTATTTCCGCGTGCCTGATTCTATGCTCTGGCGTTCTGACTATCTTCGCCGCCAAAATACGCCGGTTTGAGGGTCTTAATAGTGCATGCAAGGTGACAATTCAAGCTGTTCTCCTAAAGGGTGAAGGACAACTGATACCCATTCTAACTGCAGATTATGCGGTTGCAGCAGATAGGAATTACGCCAATAACCAAAGGAAGGCAAAGTATCTCTCGCTCGCTGTTGCAGTATATCTGGCGGGAATTCTTGTTGCGGTGATAGACTACGCGTTGTTTCAAATGCTATTGGTTGGAGGTAGCAAATGATATCAAACACTTGGGAAGAACGTGCACAAAAGCTCCTGCGTTCAGTAGAAGATCCAGCTTTGGAGTTGAAAGCTTCTGACCCCAAGACCCTTTACATTATTCAGGAGTTGTGTGAATTGCTGGGCGAAGTTCCACGGGGCGAGGCGCATGCGGAGGAATTGATCAGTAAGATTCTTGGCAAATTGAGCGGCGTTTTTCCGGGATTGGACGGGCTCCAAGCTAGGCTGCAAACTGAATCGCCCTCAGATCAGGCCATGATGTCTTCTGATTGAAGTAGTCAAGACTTGATCTGACATAACGATTTGGATCGGTGGGCCTCCTCAGCTGTGCTGAAGTGGTTTCCCGCAGTTGTCGCAGGGCGGGCAGATCACATCGGAGGAGGAACCGGAGCGGCGCTGAGCCCCGGCATTGGCCCAACCTGAATTCTTTGCGCCCGTCTCCGCTGATCGGAATCGAGAATCGCCTTACGCATCCGAATCCTCTTCGATGTCACTTCCACCAACTCATCCGCCGCGATCCATTCCATCGCCTGCTCCAGCGTCATCTTGCGTGGCACATCGAGCGTGACGGTCATATCCTTGGTGGACGACCGATGATTGGTCAGTTTCTTGCGTTTGGTCGGATTGCACGGCAGGTCATCCGGGCGCGAATTCTCGCCCACGATCTGGCCGTTGTAGATTCTTTCGGTCGGGTCCACGAAAATCACCGCCCGCTCCTGCAATCCTTCGATCGCATACGCCGTCACCGGGCCGGTCTCCATGCTGATAACCGAACCGCGGTTGCGCGTCACGATCTCGCCCCGCCACGGACCGTAGCCGATGAATCGGGAAGCCATGATCCCCAGCCCGCGGGTATCGGTCATGAATTCCGTGCGGTAGCCGATCAGGCCGCGCGTCGGTATTTCGAATTCCATTCTGATAACCCTGGTTCCCGCGTTTTCCACCGTCCGAAGCTCCCCTTTGCGCCGCGCCAGCTTCTCGATGATAATTCCCTGGTGCTCCTCGGGAACATCGATCATCAACTGCTTCATCGGTTCGAGGATGTTGCCGGACGCGTCCTGACGGGTGATCACTTCCGGACGGGAAATGCAGAACTCCATCCCTTCACGCCGCATTTCTTCGATCAGGATCGCCAGATGCAATTCGCCCCGGCCGGATACCTTCACACCGTCGGATCGTCCGACGTCGTCCATGCGCAACGCAACATTGGTGCGCAGCTCCCGCTGCAGGCGTGTTTTCAACTGGCGAAGCGTTATGGCCGTGCCATCCTCGCCGGAAAACGGCCCGGTGTTGACCAAAAAGAACATCGACACGGTCGGCTCTTCGATATCCAGCGGCGGCAGGGCCATCGCGGGATCTTCCAGCGCCGAGAATGTATCGCCGATTCCGATTTCACTCGGCCCGGCCAGCCAGACAATATCGCCCGCGCTGATCGTGTCGGTCTCGACCCGCTGCAACCCGCGCGTCACCCAGAAATGCACGCCCTTCTCTTTGGATGATTCGACAAACTCCCAACCGGCCTTTTGATTGGCTGAATCCTTCCACCGCATCACGAACCGGTTGAACTCTTCCCCTTTGTTGAGCGTGCCGCGCAACACCCGCCCGCCGCCGATCTGTCCGATATAATCGCTCCAGTCCAGCGTGCTGACCTGCATCAGAAACGGACCGTCCTGGTCGACCTGAGGCGGCGGAACATGCTCGATCACCGTTTCAAACAGCGCCTCCATTCCCTCGTGCGCGTCTGTGTCCAGGTCCCGCACGAACCAGCCGTCAAGCCCCGAACCATACAACACCGGGAAATGCGCCTGTTCGTCGGTCGCCCCGAGATCGACAAACAGATCGAACGTTTTGTTCAGCGCATAATCCGGACGAGCGTTGGGGCGATCCACTTTATTGATGATGACGATCGGACGCAACCCCAGCTTCAGTGCACGCATCAGTACATACCGCGTCTGCGGCATCGGTCCCTCGACAGCGTCCACCAAAAGCAGCACCGAATCGACCATCGACAGAACGCGTTCCACCTCGCCGGAGAAGTCGGCATGACCGGGAGTATCGATAATATTGATGAGGTAGTCGTTCCAACTGACCGTACAATGCTTGGACCGGATGGTGATGCCCCGCTCCCGCTCCAAATCGTTATTGTCCATGAGGCGTTCCGCGACCTGTTGATTCTCCCGGAACGTCCGGGTGGCGCGAAACACGGAATCGATCAGGGTCGTTTTCCCATGGTCGATGTGGGCGATGATGGCCAGATTGCGAATGCGGTCGACTGCTAACATACGATGTATAACCTCTCATGGGGCGAATAAGTTTCCGCCCTGTTGGAAACTCCTCATACAAGCCACTGATCAAACCGTTGAAGGGAAGATCGTCCGAAAGAAGACCAAATCCGGCAATCGCCGGCTGGATCAATGAAGGCTCGACCGAGTATAACGCCGGAAGTCGAATTCTGCAAGTCTTATCTTGACGTTCGCTCCCAACCGCCGGTCAATGAAGAGACACGTCTGGCCAAGCCCGCCCCAAGTTTTAGGGCGGTAACGTCGTACAGCGCAAGCCCTTGCGCCACAAGGCGTAGCCGGGGCTTACCCCCCTCCGCCTCCATCGTTTATGGCTTGATCGAACAAACGTCGTTGCGTCTGTCGTGCCCATGTTCGTATAAATTTTGATTGCAATCATAGAATCCCACAACGAATCGTGGGTTACCAGTTCAGGACAATTAAGACAGTCAGTCCCGGAATCGGCCGCGTGGCTGCGGCTTTCATGAAGAGACAATATCAGGCAAACGGAGAGGAGTCACATTATGGGAGACAAAGGCGGGAAAAAGGACAAGAACAAGAGTCAGAAACAGAAGGACAGCAAACAGAGTCAAAAAGAGAAAAAGAGGCAGGATAAGCAACAGGAACAACAGCCGAAGAGCAATCCGTGAGAGGAATCAGGATTCAAACACCAGCAAACCCCGATTCCTGACAGCGGAACATCAGGGTGACATTGAGACTAACCGTGCCATTCAGCCGACACCGGATGACCCGCTCGATTGGCGTCGTCAGACAGAGCTGATAGCTAAAGGAGAAATCGATGAAAAAGAATGTGGGGTTGTGGATTGACCATAGGAAGGCTCTTATCGTGGCCATTACCGACAAAGGGGAAGAAATCAGACTGATAATATCGAAGGTTGAAAAACAGCCCGGACGTTACGATGGAAAACGTTCCATGACCCCCTATGATTCACGGCGAGTAAAGGCAGACAACATCCGACAGAGGAAGCTTACCGGAGAGCTCGACGTTTACTACGATGCCGTGATTGCCTTTCTTCGCGAAGCCGAATCCATCCTGATATTCGGCCCCGGCGAAGCCAAAGGCGAGTTGAAGAAACGTCTCGAGAAAGACAAACTTGGCGGACGCATCGTCGCCATTGAAACTATTGATAAGATGACCAATCGTCAGATTGCCGCAAAAGTTCGAAAGTACTTCAAAGATAAAGACGCCCGGCAATAGAATCGGGAACCCACCCCGCTACCGCGGGGTGGGTTCCCGCTGGATCGACATGCTTTACATCCGCACGAGCTACTTATTCAACGGCGTCCACTCGCCAATATTCTCCACGACCACCTTGCACTTACCCTCGGAGGTCCACCGTTCGTTGCCGTTGTGGCCCCACTCCGTATATTCCGGGGCGCCCAGGCCGACGACAGCACGGGAGGTCAGGTGCCCGGTCATGCGGCCGGTTTATTTCTTATCATGGATACCGCAGTCGGCGGAAAGATCGAGGGCTCGCGATGCTCAGGGGGTAACGGAAAAGTAATTGCGCCGCCGGGAAAACCGTAGTATCTTGAATCAGAATAAGGGACAATTAACGCGTATTTGCCGAGTCCATTGAGGAGGATCTGCATCGATCTACCTTCCGCCTGACGTAAAAAGTTGATTGCATGCAGTGTCCGCAGGACGCGAACATCACCTATCGGAGGGAATGACATGACATGCTGCAACCGTCGCTCTGTATCCTTTCTGACACTTCTTGTTGGGTTTTGCTGTCTTATTCTCATCGCGCAAGCGCAAGCGCAGGATTCCACCACCACGGTTCGGAAAGCAAGAAATACGCAGGTTGAATACTTTTATGTTCACGGGGCGCTCGGACTGGGTTTTGACGTCTACACGTCGTCTGACATTGAAGCCCTGGTGTTGGAAGACCTCAATGTCAATGCGCTGGGTTTTCCGTTTCAGTACGGCATACGGGGGGGATTCAGGAACATCGTCCAGATTGAGTACTGCAAGTATTCGACGTCGGCCCACAATATCGGAACGGGCGGTTTTGCCAACGGAGGAATCGTCTCCACATCCGTACCCATGAAGCTGAAGGCGACCGATATTCTCTTCAAGATGAACCCGGCTTTCTGGAAATGGTCAAAACCGAAAGGCGGGAGACCGGCCAAGTGTCTGTTTCTGATTCTGGGAAACGGCGACGTGTCCTATCGAGACAACGTCGGCGATGGTTTTGAAGGGTCGGGAATCATCTACGGTCTGGAGTGGGCCGGCATCAGCAAGTATGTCAGCGTCAGCTTCGGCGCAACCTATCAGGACATCACGTATGATACGACCAGACTCTTCAGCATCGACATTCCGTATGAAGTGAAAGCCAAACGGTTCATGCTGTACGTCCGCATGGGCCTGGGGTACGGCGTGTAATAGAGCGCCCGACGAACGCTCCGGATCGACAAAGCCAACTCACTCGTGTGCCACCCCCAAACTCGTTTTGGGGGTGGTTCTGTCCCGCCGATTCAGGCGCTTTGCTCGGATGATGCTGAACCGACCCGCATGACGTCCCGCGCGGGCTACTTCGGCAGCGGCGTCCACTCGCCGATATTCTCCACCACCACCCTGCACCTCCCCTTCGACGTCCATCGTTCGTTGCCGTTGTAACCCCACTCCATGTATTCCGAGCCGCCGCCGCCGACCGTGGTGATAAGGCAGTTGTTGGCCACGAATCCGAATGACCCGGCCACGTCGGCGGGCCATTTGCTGTCGCCCCGCGAGGGATCGACCGGCACCCAACCGTACCCCGGCAGGAAGACCTCCACCCAGCGGTGGAAGACGTCGTCATACGAGGCGTCGTCGTTGCGCACCACGATCGCCCCGGCATACCGGGCCGGCAGTCCTGCCGCGCGACACATCGCGATATAGACAAACGTGTACTCCGAACAGGATCCTGTCCCCCGCTCCAGCACCATCGGCGCGACATTCCATCCCCCGACCCGCTCGTATTCAAGCTTGTCCACGCAGTACTGCTGTATCCGCCGCGCGATCCAGTACGGGTTCGTCTCCGTCCCGACGGCCTCCAACACCGCCTCACGAATGATCGAATTGCCGAGATCGAACTTGGCGTCGTCCACCAGGTACTTGTCGCGAATCTCCTTCGGGATAGCTTCCAGCTTGCCGACCTTGTTCGGAAAGACGAAGAACCTCGTTTCGTACATCTTCGCCGACACGGTCATGCGCACGTCGGTGAATTTATCCGGCCCCAGGTCGTTGAACCGGAAATGGGCCACCTTTTGGCCCCATTTATCAGTGAGAATATCGGTCACCGGCGGGACGAATTCGGCCGTGCCCGAAAGCTCCTGATTGGCCAGGTTTTCCGGAATTGCCAGATAGACATCAAGCGTTTTTACCGTGTCCGGCCCGAAATTGCGCACCTGATGAAGGAAATCCACCGTCTCGGCTTTCTCTTTGGTACGGGCATACGGGACGCCATCGTCGAGCGTAAGTTGATAGATGCGGTCGGTCTGGTAGTCGACCGCCCAGAGGTTCTTGCCGTCCCAGGCCAGGCCGCATGGGTATGGGCCGGGCGACGGGAAACTCAACACCACATCTCCCTTGGCCGGCGCGACCATGAAAATCCTGTCGCCGAACCGGTCGGCCACCCAGAGATAGGTGCCGTCGAATGAAAGGGCGTTCGTATGCGCGCTCGGCGACGGGATCGATAGAATCGTGGTGCCGTCGTCGACACTGATCAGATCGATGTTATCGTACCCGTCGCCGCTGATCCAGAGGTGCGTGCCATCCCAGGCCAGCCCGGTCGGCTCGCTGATCGGGCACGGAATCGTCTTCTCGACTATCCTGCTGGCCGGGTTGATGCCGTACAGACGCGCTTCCTCCGCGTCGGCCACCCAGAGCAGTTTACCATCGAACGCCAGCCCGCGCGGGAGATACCCCGGTGTCGGGATAGAGTCCGTCACGGCGCCGGTGGTCGGATTGACGGCATAGATTTGGTCGCTCCGGCGGTCGACACACCATAGCCGGTTGCCGTCATACGCCAGCCCCTGCGGGCAGCGGTATGGCGACGGGATCGTACGGACCGTGTCGCCGGGCGTGGCCAGAACGCTTCCGGCCAGGGTCAGGACAGCCAGAATGACTCCGAGTATGAACCTGCTCATTGCATCCTCCTCTGGAATGGCATTAAGCCTGATAACCGCCGATTGCGGCTATAATAAGTACAAGTTAGCATTTGTAGCGCGGCTGTCAAGAATCCTGTGGCCGGGGCAGACGATGATTCCGGACCGTCGGGAGCTCCTCATTTCATCCATATTTGTATTGCCAATAACGTTTTCCCCGCGTATGATTTCGTGGCGGCGCTCAACCTTTCAGCGTCGGTATTACGTGCCGCCCGGCGGGAGCGCCCTACAGCCGCCCCGCAACCCCTGGCTGGAGACATTACCATGTTCAAGAAGATCGCTCTGACAGTAGTCATACTAATCATCGTTGTGCTGGCGAGCGCATACTTTTACCGCAACCTCCTGGTCGAAAAAGCGGTTGAATCCGGCTCTGCGTATGCGCTCGGTGTGGAAACCAATCTCGGCTCGGCCCGACTCGCGCTCGGCGGCGGAAGTCTGGCGTTGAACAACCTCACCATCGCCAACCCGGATGGGTTCGCGGAGAAGGATTTCCTGTCGCTTCGCCGCGGTGTGTTCGATGTTGACGCCGGGTCGGTGCTGGACAAGGAAATCGTCGTCGACTCGTTTGTCATCGAAGGCGTAACGCTCAACCTCGAACAGATCGACCGAAAAGGGAACTTCCAGGTATTGCTCGACCATATCAAACAACTGAATATGTCGTCATCGGGTGATTCCCGGAAATTCCGTTTCGGCCTGATCGCGTTGCGCGACGTGAACGTCACCGGGTCGCTCAACCTTATGGGGAAGAACTATGAGAAGTCGTTTACGCTCGATGATTTTTCATTGCGCAACGTCGGCGGCGACAACGGCGCGACAATCAGTCAGGTGACCGCCACGGTGGTGAAAACGCTCATCACCAAAGCGCTGGCCTCCGGCAACGGCCTGCTTCCCGACGGGTTCGGCAATAATCTCTCGGATCTGAAGGATCAGGGCGTCGACAAGATCAAAACCGAAGCGGCGGACAAACTCAAGGATCTGGGCAAATCATTGACCGGCGGCAAGAAGTAGAGCGGATACATCTGTGAACCCGCCTGGCCGGTGCCCCAACCTTTTTGAGCCGGCGTGGCGGGACTATATGTACCGTCTGACGCGGCCGCAATAAGCCAGATACTCGCCTCCAAAGACTTTTTGCAGGTATGCTTCCTCAGCCAGCACGATCTTGTGATGGACGGCGA
>JAQVRW010000126.1 GCA_028700875.1 Candidatus Zixiibacteriota bacterium
AATATCCTTCCGCCAGCGCAAAGACCGCCTCCGCGCCGGATAAACGAAGGTTTTCGGCTGCCGTTTCGCTTTGCACGATGACCTTGTATAGGTCCGCGCCGTCCGCGACAGCACACCAGACCGACATCATGGCCTCCAGAATGGCGCATGCCTTTGCCATAACTCGATTCCCTCCTCGCGACAAAGATGACTGGATGTACACTAGTAATCTACACGAAAAGCCGCCCGTGTAAAGCGGTTATTGAATCAACCGCGTCTTTTCAAACGCCGCGCCGCTTCCGGAAGGCCCGGAACGGACGATCTCCGGCGGGAAACGCCGGGTAAAGGCGGCCGTGCTCCCCGAATCGGCCGGGGCCCGGATTTTTTCGCTTTTTCTGAAACCAAGTTATGCATATATACGTATATGTACATATGGCTATGAAAAAGAAAGATCAGGAAACGACCGGCGGCAATCCCCGATTGGAACCGGCCTTCCGGGCCATGGCCGACACCACCCGGCTCAAGATTCTCCTGATGCTGGAATCCCGGCCGCGGACGGTGGGGGAAATCGTCTCGTTTTTCAACCTGTCCCAGCCGACCATCACCCGGCATTTGCAGACATTGACCGCCGCCGGGCTGGTCCGACGGCGGCGGCAGGGACAGCATGTCGCCTATGAACTCAACGCCGACAATCTCCGGCTGGTCTGCACCAATCTCGTGGCCTGTTTCCCCTGTTGCTGTATAACTGTCTCGGCGGATGGGGATATCGTATCCTGCGCCGCACCCACAGATGAAAAGACATCGGCGCGCCCGGCATCCGGGGCCGGCCGCACCCGTGGACATACAAGAAAAACCAAGCAGAAAGGAGGTTAATAATGAAACGGTTCGGTACTCCCCGCGTGGCTCATTGTTGCGCCGGCGCCAGGCGCAGGTCCCGGGCAGGACAATAAAAGGCCCATCCGACTTCAGCACCACGGGGCCCCTTGCGGGGCCCTGTTTTTTTCAGTCCGGACGGGCCTGGCGAAATATAGGCCGCGCGCCTCCCGCGCGCAATGGAAACGTCATCCCCCCTGTTTGTGCATACGTTCCAGAAACGAAGATCGAAGCGTGTCGGTCATCAAGGCCTTCTTGACCGGCGGCAATCTCAGGAACCCGCCGACCACCGCCCGAAGGAATTTATGCGTCAAGCGGCCGGGATCGGAAAACATGAAGTTCTGAAGCGTCCCCCGTTCCAGGCATTGCAGAATGATCCGTTCGAACGTCACGTCCGGATGCAACACCCGTTGCTTGCGTTTCACCAGCGTCAGCGCTCCGTGGGGACATTTCACCCCGCAGACGCCGCAACCGATGCACACGGCCTCGTCAACGACCGTCGGGCCGTCGGCATCGCGGGAAATCGCCTTGATCGGGCAGGCCTCGACGCAGGTTCCGCAGGCCGCGCAGGCCTCCTCGTTCGCCCGGGCGATGAAACTGGAGGTGACCACCGTATGCGGGTACCCGAATTTGCTGATTCCCAGCAGGACGTTGCAGCAGCAACCGCAACAGAAACAGATAAAGGAAACCTCGCGGCGGACGTTGTCGGCGCACAGCACCAGGCCCATTTCCCTGGCCTGGGCCAGGTTGTCGTGAATCACGCTCCGGGGGACGGCCCTGGCAAAACCATGCCTGACCATGTAGTCGCAGGACCGATTCATGGTAGTACACAGGTCGAGCGGGACGGCGCACGTCTTCTTTCCGACGTGCAACTTCTCGTGGCGGCAGGAGCAGATTCCGACCGCATACGTTTTGGCTTCGTCGACCACCGCCGCGGCCTTTTCGTAATCCAGGATTTCCACGTGTTCCGACTGCTCTATGGCCTCGCCATAGGGCAGGACCCGCAACGGCGACATCATGGCTCCTGCCCGAAAATTGGCGGCGTAGAACGAGTCATCCCCGTTCAGGTAGTCATGGAACAGCCGCGCCCACTGTTTCGTATTCAGTTCGCCCCGCGTTCTCATCATGGTGAATTCGAAGATCCCGATTATAAGGGGGGAAAGAATGTATCGACCCGCGCCGTTTACGCGCACGTCGACCACCAGCCCCTTGGCGGCCAACCCGTCAAGGATGCGTTGCAGGCGGTCGCGATCGTAGCCGGTGACCTCGGCGATCCGGTCCAGGGTGGACATCGCGTACGGCATCCTGACCGCGACGTCTGCTTCTTCTTCGGTATACAGCTCTTTGAGAATCGCGTAGAGCGTCTCATTCCACGGCGCGCGCATCGTGAGATTGTCGATCTTGCGCCCCAATGCCCGATATAAGTCTTTTCCGACAAGGTGTCCCACAAGTCCTCCGGATAGTCAACAGGATGGCCCGGACTCGAACCGCGAACGACGATTTGCATTTGCCAGAAAGATCGACGGGCCGCGTTGCCGATAGTCAATATGGGGTCGGGCATCATGGCTGGGCAAGTGAATTTATAGAAGCCAAAAGAAGCCTTGGCAAGGAAAGTTCCGACACAACCAATTATCCAGATAGCCGGACCTGCCTAAGCAATGGTCGATTGAATCTGATGGAATAAAAAAAGTGCCGGGTCGGGCAACGGGGGCGTTGTGCTCTCAATTCCAGGTGTCTTTCTAATCACGCCACCGCAAGCGGGTCCGAGACCGGCACATAACATTTACAATAATTTATAACACTATTTTTAAACTTCCGCAAGAGGGTATTATATGGTATATATATGGCATATAATATACCATGTCTGGTTTCCGATCTGTCGATAATTTGACAATGCCCGGCAATTGACGTCGCGACGATTCGATCCCGGCCATGTCGCGTATTAGACTGTCAGACAAGTGGTTACGCGATTGCGACCACGTGGATTCGGAGTGGTAAGCGACTGCCTTCATTTAAGCGTTCTCAAGAACGACGCCAAATTGACCCGATGATGGGCGATTCGAAGCTTTTTCCTGATGACGGCCCGATGTTTGAGCACTGTCTGGGGCGAGATATTCAACCCCTGGGCGATCCCTTTGCAATTGAGCCCGGTCTTTATCATTTGACAGATTTCCAGTTCGCGAGGCGTCAGCTTCGGGAACTTCGTTTCGAGCGTGCCCAATAACGGCGAAGTGATATCGTTGAGGCTGTTCTTCAAGGACATGATCAACGGCTTTTTCGATTCGCTAAGTCCGGCCTCCAGCGAGTCCAAAATCGGCAGCGTTACCCGGTTGATATTCATCTGAATCTGCGATACCAACTGCTCTTTACCTTTTTCGATCTGACTGAGAACCTCCTGCAGAACGATGTTCTTTTGTTCCAGGGCTTTTTGTTCGGCCGTCAGCAACTCATTGGCCTCCGCCAACTCCTGCGTCCGTTCAATCACCCGCTTCTCCAGATTGTCGCGGGCGTTCTGCAGGGCCTGTTCCGCCCGTTTCCGATCGCTCAGATCGACCGTATGGACCAACACCTGGTCCGGAGGCATATATCCGTAGTGGACATCAAGGTACTTCTCGCCCGTTACCGACATGAATTTGTACAACAACTCCCGCCTGATGGTCGCCTTCTTGTTCAGGCATTCATTCATATCCAGCACAACTTCGGGCAAGTGCCGGTACATTTCACTGGCGAGCCTGCCCAAGTACGATGATATATTTCCGCTGGTTATTTCCATGGCCGCATCATTATAATTGGTAAGGACAAAGTCATCATCGGAGCGTTTCCAAATATACGTCGGAACGGGAATGGATTGAAACTGCAACCTGAATCGGTCTTCGCTTTCCCGCAACTCCGCCTCGGCCCGTTTGCGTTCGGTAATGTCGGTGATGACCGTAATCGCATGTGTGATCTGCCCGGCCTCGAGCAGGGGGATTTTCCGCGTTTCCGTGATGACTGTCCGCCCCTGGATGATATTGGTTTCGGTCGTTATTACTGTCTCGCCGGCGGACAGTACTCGACGATATTCATCATGGACAGTCTCCGGAAGAAACGGGAACGCCTCGAACACGGTCTTGCCGATCACATTGGCACATTCCAAGCCCACTTGCCCACACCAACGGGCAAACGATTTGTTGAAAACCCTGATCACCAGACCCGAATCGACGACATGCAACGGCCGATCAATGGCGTCAAGCGTCAGGTGGGAAAGCCTTTCGATCCCCGACATCATTGCCTCCGATGACATGGTTCCCGGCCATTGCAATATACGCTTAACCTGTTGTTTGTCAACCGACTTGAGGGTTTTCGCCATAAACGAAACATGCCCTGGGGAGAGTTTGACGTTGCTATATCGTCGCATGCGAAATCTGTTCCTCACGAACATATCCGGCCTCGGCGGTGTCGACTATGCCGTTGATGTCGTCAAGGAGAACCGGATTGGCGGCCAGGAAATATTGAGTTTGCATCGACGGCGGTAACGCTGTATGTTTATATCAGGAGACCAATGAAAAGCAAACAGGTGACTCTCCTGCTCCTGGCAGCCATTACCTTCCTTGTGGCCGTCATGTATCAACCGGCGGACGGCGCCATTTCCGTTCGGGGGCCGCGCGCCTGCCGCGTCGCCGAATATATCTGGTATAACCGGTTCTCCCAAGCCGTCGACAGCGCCCAGGCGTTAGTCGAGGCCGAGCAAGACAATCCGACCGGATATTTCCTTCTGGGGGTCATTTATCATTCCATCTCCAATCAATACCGCTCGGACCGATACAATGAATTGATCGAGCGGAATCTGGACACGGCGATAACGCTAGCCCAGACGAAAATCAAATCCGCCCGGGCCGAGGCCGACTGGTACCTTGTTCTCGGATCGGCCTATGGTTACCGGGCATTGCATCGATCGCTTCATGGCGGCGGATGGGGATCATTCAAAGACGGTTCCCGCGCCAGCTCCCAACTGCAAAAGTCGCTGGCGCTGGACAGCACCTGTTATGACGCCTATTTCGGCCTGGGAGCATTTCATTACTGGAAGTCGGTCAAGGTCAAAAAGCTGGCCTGGCTGCCGTTTGTCAGCGATCGGCGTCAGCAGGGAATAGATGAGATAATCAGGTCTATCGGATCCGGGAGCCTGGCGCCGTTCAATGCCCGCAAGACCCTGCTGGCCATTTATCTGAATGAGAAGCGGTACGAGGCTTTCTTCGCCCTGGCCGATTCGTTGATGCAGGTTTTGCCCGATGACCCCAGTTGTTTACACCATCTCATCATGGGCCTCATGAATACCGAACAGTGGGATAAGGCCGAGAAAGCCCTTTCGCGGCTGAGGACCGTCTGGTCGCAATCGCCGTATTTCGATTCGGCCGGAGCGCTGGATGGCGATCTGCTGGCCGCCCAGATTGCAGTCGCTCGCGGCGACCGGGAAACGGCTGCCGCCCTGATCGACAAAATCCTGACCGAAAAAACCATCTGCCGCGCCAACGATTACTGCGCCGATACCTATGAGCAGGCCGAACGGCTGCGGAAAAAGCTTCACTGACCGCGGTTTCCCAGGGAAATTACAGTTCCAACACCTGGCCGTGTCCGGCGGTGCCGTTGACGACCCAGGCGGAGGTGGGACATCCCAGTATACTTCTGGTTCGAATTTGCCCGACCGTGGTGAAGCCGATCAATTGGATGCAGGTCAGAAGCATCTTCCGGTTGGAGGTCTGGACAATCGTATAGTGTCTGCGGTATCCCTGTTCCTTCGATTTCCCCAGGCAATGAATCAGCGCGGCCATGCCGATTCCCTTTTCCTCATAGGCGGGATGTTCGTACAGGTCCAGACCGTAACAGGAACCTGGTTGCGGCCGAATCGTGATATCGAGATTCCGTTCATAGTCTTCCGCGCCGGTAACCCAGTCGATCGCGGCGATAGCGCCGCCGACCTCGGCCACATAACAGGAATACCCGGCGGAATGGCGGGTCAAGAATGTCTGCAGTTTCCGTTGTCTTTGATTTCGCGGCCACATGTCTTTGGCCGCCGTCAGATCATCGACCGTCGCCAAACGGCACCGGAGATCGGGAGAGGCTTCATGGTTCGGGACAATTTGGTTTTCCAAATCGAACGACAGGACGTAAAGCATGTCGTGCTTATAAATGAGTTTGGCCATAAGGCGGAACGCCTGTATTGTCTTCCGGAACAGGTTGCCAACGGCTTTCGGTTCACTCGCAATCGCCGCGGGCGTCGCGATTGGCTCATGCGGCGGGGCCATTTCCCCGATCGATCCCGCCATCCGATGAATCGTTTCGGTCAATTGATGAAGGGTCAATCGTTCCCGCTCCATCCAGACCGATTCGGGAAGGTCGATAGAAAAACCGTTTTCCAGGGCCGTAATGAATTTGACCAGGGCCAGGGAATCGAGCCCCAACCCCTGTTCCCCCAATGGGGCCGCAGGATTTACGCTGCGGTTTCCGATCAACGAAGTTTCCCGCAGGATCGAAAGGACCGTATTTTCGACGTCCAGCCTGTTCATCGGGGAAGATCCTGTGGAGAAATGCATATTTTCCCCGAAGGGCCTTTGGGCAATTCCGGCATGAAGACGACCCGCCTGGGAACCTTGTACGCCGCCAAACGCCCGCGGCAAAACGCCAGGATGTCATCCTCATCGGCCGGTTCGCGTACCGCCGCCACCGCAACGATTACCTCGTCGCCGTCGTCGTCTTTTACCCCGACTGCGGCCGCCTCGCGCACCGCCGGATGACTCTCGAGAACGGCGGCCACTTCATCGGGGGATACTTTCTGTCCGCCGACATTGATCATCTGGTCGAGACGTCCCTTGATATATAAGAACCCTTCGCTGTCCAGACAACCCACGTCTCCCGTCCAATAGGAGTTATCCCGCAGGGGTTGGCGATGCTCCGGCCGACCCATGAGATATCCCTGGGCGACGTTGTCCCCCGCAACGACCACCTCGCCATCGGTCCCCGGCGGGACCGGACGGTCCTCGGGGTCGACGACCCTGATCCGGACCTTCTTCATCGCCGCGCCGACGGCGTCGGGATGCCTGTCGATTTCGCCGTTGATATGATTGGCGGCCGCGCCGGTTTCCGAGGAACCGTAATGCTGACATATCCACGCGCCGAACCGGGAATGAAATTCACGGATGGTGTGGGTGCCGAGCGGGGCCGTGCAGGAAAGAAGATAACGCACCCCGGAGAAATCCGGCGCCTTTTCGCATCGCGTTTCCAGCAGCAATTTATACATGCTGGGAACACCCAGGAAAACGGATACCCTCTGCTGCTCTATTTCCCGCAGGACCTTCCGAGGGATGAAATTCTCGTGCACGATCAACCTTGCGCCGGAACCGAGCATCATCAACACGCCGAGATCGAATCCATAGGAATGCGACAACGGCAATGCCGCCAGGAGGCGATCTTCTATGCTGATGTTCAGGGTCTGCACGATATTTTCGGTTTCCGCAAGGATGTTGCGTGGAGACAACGCCACGGCCTTCGGCAAGCCAGTCGAGCCTGAGGTAAACTTTATCAGCGTGATCGGCTGGGGAAAGGTATGGAGCGGGACAGAAGGCTCGATGCCGCCGTCAACCGGCGCCGGGAAAACGACTCTCAGGCCGTCGCTGTCGGGCAGGGGGATGGTCAGGGACTGGGCCATGGGGATCTTCCGGCTCAGGGAATCGTACAGCGATTCATTGCCGATGAAGCATTTGGGCCGGAGATGACGCCGTATGAAGTCCATTTCACTCTGTTGGTATTTCTCCGGAACCAGCGCGGTCGCGGCCGACAGTTTGCACAAGGCCAAAAAAACAACGACGAATTCCGCCCCGTTTTTCATGGTATGGCCGACGATGTCTCCCCGCTCCAGTCCCATATCGGCCAGCTTGTCGGCCAAGTTTCCCGCTTCGGAAAAGAGCCGGCCAAAGGTTATATCGCGCCCCGATGCCGTCACGGCGATCCGATCGGCAAAACATTTTGATTTTTCGGAGAAATAATCCCACAAGATAGGCGAGCGCGCGTTTGACATCATAAACAGGCATTTCCTGCATCTGCGGTGGACAATCAGGCCCGTCCAACTACCGACGATATGGTCCGACTTCTCATGTCTTCTGTCATCCCGATGTCGGCCAGACCGAAGGGATCGATAATAAGACAGGTTTTTTGGCCGGGACGCAAGCGTAAACTGCGCCGAAACCATTGCCCGGCGAGCCGCCGGATCAGCGACGCAGCATTCCCCCGGCCGGCTCGCCAGGGATACCCGTGGCGCGGACCGGC
>JAQVRW010000127.1 GCA_028700875.1 Candidatus Zixiibacteriota bacterium
GACCACGAAATTGGTCATCGCGGCCACTTCCGGGTCAACCGTAATCGGGATATTCATGCCGATAGGGCCAGCGAAACCGACCGGGGCCTTGGTTACTTCCTCCACGACCGCCGGGCCAGCCATCTCGAGTTGCAGGCACCGGAGATGGTTGCGAAGCTTGACTTCGTTAATCTGACGGTCACCGCGGATCATCGCCGCCACCGGTTTGCCGTCGGCCAGGAATAGCAACGTCTTGGCAAAACGATGGGCCGGAAGGCCCAGGAAAGCCGTAATTTCCTCGATCGTCGCAGCGCCGGGGGTGGCCACTTCCTGCGTGGCCTTCAACTCTTTTTCCTGGAGCGAAGGTTTGATCTCCCGGAAGGTCGCCTTTTCAATATTGGCGGCATAGTCGCACCGGTCGCAGGACAGGATAATATTCTCGCCGCCGTCGGTATCCACCGGTACCATGAATTCGTGGGCCGCCCTCCCGCCCATGGCGCCCGTGTCGGATTCGACCTGTTTGGTCGGCAGCCCGCACCTGGAAAACACCTTGTGGTAGGCATCGACCATCTTGTTATAGGCGATCTTGTGCCCGTCCTCATCGATATCGAAAGAATAGGCGTCCTTCATCAAGAATTCCCGTCCTCGCATAAGGCCGAACCGGGGACGGATTTCGTCGCGGAACTTGGTCTGAATCTGATAGAGATTCAACGGCAGTTGTTTATAACTCTTCAACTCGCCGGCCAAGAGGTCGGTCACTACTTCCTCATGAGTGCCGCCTAAAACGAGGTCATGAAGATGACGGTCTTTCAGTCGCATCTGCTCTTTTCCCATCGTTTCCCAACGGCCAGATTTCTGCCAAATCTCCGCCGGGTGAAGGACCGGCATGAGGATTTCGACCGCTCCGGAAGCATCCATCTCCTCTCGTACAATACGTGAGATATTCCCTACAACCCGTTGCATAAGAGGCAGATACGTGTATACGCCAGCCGCCAGCCGGCGCATGTACCCGGCCCGCAAGAGAAATTGATGAGAAATCAGCTCCGCTTCTACCGGCACTTCCCGTAGAGTCGGAATGTATGTCTTACTCCAACGCATTCTGACCGCCTTTAACCTACGTTCCCTTTCGGCAAAGACCGTAACTTAGGCTTTTCCGACCTTTTGTCAATTTTTAATTTGAACGATTTCGGTTGATGAAGGTTCAAAGTAGTTGACAAGAAAGGTGTTGTTATCGTACAATAACACGCCGGTTCGAAGGAAAGTTCAGATTAGACGGCATTAAAAGAGCGTGCCCCCGTTGCGTAACGGATAGCGCAACAGCCTCCGGAGCTGTTGGTCCAGGTTCAATTCCTGGCGGGGGTACCATTTCACGGCCTCTCCCCTTTAAAACCATCGGGATCAAACGAAACTCCCACCTTTGGGCATCGCTCCGCTTCCGGACCGACATGCTGCTTATATAATAGTAACCCGGATCTCCGAGGATATGGGATTGCGGCCTTGTTTGTTTAAACCCTTTGCCTTGAAATGGGGCGACCGTCACCATGGTGGCGTTCTCACCATTAATATAGTGTGGCAAAGGACCGGCATGATTCCGCCGAACGAACCTGCTGACGGGAACCGGATTCGACCGCCGTCGGAGAATGCCCCCCCTCAGAACTATTCCTGGTTATACCCGCTGGGGTATTCGGCATCATGTCATTTCGAACCACCGATATTTTCGATTCGCGCATTTTCTGCGGATTATTCGTACGGATTTCCGAAATCATGGTCGCAGAAACTACGCCCGGTGAAGGGGAGTACAGTCAAACACAAGTTGACGTATAAATGGAATAGGATGTTTAATGGCAAATATTAATATTATATAAATATTTTCCTTGCGTGATCGACGTCAACGTCCTATACTACGGATGAGATATTTCTTCCGTAGCCTCGTAGCCATGCACCACCCGCCTTTCTTCGCTGTGCGACATTCTTAAAACATTCCTGTGAAGGGAAGGGGTACTATGTCTAAAAAACCGTGCATTGTGTTACTCCTCATTACCCTTACCGTCTGTTTCCTTGTCGCGCCGGCTGTCATGGCGGCGAAGCAGCAACCGAAGCCGATGACCCAGCGAGCCTCTTTCCCGGCTCGATTCGCCCCAGTGTACAGTTTTGGCGGCACTGAGAAGGCGCTCTTCTCTCCGCCCAAAGGGGACGCGCGTAGCACCTTGGGAGACGTGTCCACGAACGCTGTCGGCCTTCAGATCGGCAGCACCATGTACGATTACCAGCACAATTGTTCCATGGGTCATCAGGTGGAACATCGCGGGACCGACAACCTGCATTTCGGCTGGATGGATCAACCGGACAATATCGACGGCGGTGATCGTTCGGTGATGATGCAATTGTATGATCTGGCCAACTGCGGAACCGTGTTTCAAGATCCCAAGCGGGTAACGGCCGACTACGGCGGCTACATGTGCATGGATGCGGCTCAGAACGGATGCGCGGTTGTCGCCGCGCATGAAGGTCCGGATCCAGACTCGCAGCGGCCCCGGGCGTACTTTGACTACTGCCTTGGCCTTCCGCTCGGGACCTTCCAATCAGATTATCCCGAAGATGTTTTCGGGTGGTACACGAACCCTGGGACCGGTCCCGGCAATCAAAACCTGTGGCCGCAAATCGAATGGCAACCCGGCGCCGAGACCGTGCTTCACATGCTGGCCGTCGAAGGCAGCCCGGGCACCAATCCTCAATCGTTTTCGTACTACCGGCGCGTCGGCGGTTACGGCATCGGTTATGGGACGTGGTCAGCCCAAAAGCTGGTTGATACCACCATGATGATCAACCCGGTCCTGGCGGCCTCGCAGACGAGCGGCAAAGTAGCCATTGTGTGGAACGCACCGGCCGATTACCTCCGCGACCAGGGAGACGCCATCGAGTATCGTGACCAATTGGAGAACGACGTCTGGTACGCCATCTCCAACGACCAAGGGGCCAGTTTCATGACGGCCAGCGGTTCGATCGGGCACGCGGTGGACAAACATGGTTTCTCCGGGGCCAATATCACAAAATACGATCCGATGGACCCCTATAAGGCCTACTGCGATATGGCTGCCTTGATCACATCGGACGATAACCTGCATATCGTGTGGGGCTGCCGCAAGTGGACCGACTCAGTGACTGTATTCCGGCGCCAAAGCGCAATCTTCCACTGGTCGGAAGATGTTCCCAACATCCGCCCGGTCGTGAAGGCGGAGTGGGACACCGGCGGCAATTGCCAACCGCATGCCTGGGGGCAGGATGCATCCAAACCGGCCCTCGCGGAATGCGACGGCCGCGTGTATGTCCTGTACACGCAGTTCGGCAACGCCGACCAACCGTGCTACGATGTCAACGCCAGCAAGAGTGTCGTCAACGGCGAGTTGTACATGACTGTTTCGAACGATAATGGGGTGAATTGGGACAGAGCTCAGAACCTGACCAATTCGCCCAGCCCGCAGTGCGCCGACGGCGACTGTAACAGCGATTACTGGGCATCTATGGCCCGGTACGGCCGCACGGACGCCAACGGTTGCGAGGGTATCGCCACCGGGACGAAGGTTTTGGACATCGTCTATATCAACGACAAATCGGCCGGCGGTTGCATCCAGACCGAATCGGGCGTCTGGACCATGAACCCCGTAATGTGGCTGGCGACGCCGTGCCGCGACGTTGTGGCCGAACCCGGCTATATGGATAACGCCGGCACCGGTTACGGCGAATGCTCCGGTTCGGCGGCGTTGACCGTAATGCCCAATTCGGACACGACGATTACGCTGACGATGGAAAACCCCGGCCTGCTGGCCAACAATTTCCAGATCGCCGTCACCTATACCGATGGCGCCGGCTGGATCACGGCCTCGCAGTATTCGGGGACGATCCAGACCGGACTCAACAACACCGTGAATGTGAATCTGACCTTCACCGATCCGGGCGGCGGTCAGCCGGGGACGTTGTGGAACGCGATAATCACGGTCACCCACGATGCCGTCGGCAGCCCGCGTCAGATTCCGGTGTGTCTGTACGTGTTGTGGCCGAATGCGCCGGTCACGGGACATGCGACGTTGGCGACGGCTTGCACCCGGACGGAGGTGTATAACCATGGCGAGATAGGCGGAGGCTTTGCCAACGCGGCAATGGATTTCATCGACGACTGCGACACGTTCAACGTCAATACGGCGTCGAATATCTACCTGTACGACGGATCGATTTACATCGGCCGCGTCGATGGTGACGATACGCTCAAGGGCAGCATGTACTCGAATTCGATCACCGATAACACGGGCCTGTGGCCGATCGCCAATCTGTCCGTCGATTCGACGTCTTATGCGAATTACACATTCGCGGAGAGCAAGTACCGCACGAAGGATGATCAGATCGGCGTGACCACCCAGTATTTTCTGCCGAAACATGTCGATTCCTGCAACTTCATGGTGGTCGTTCACAAGATGTACAATCTGACCGCTTCGACAATCAACGGGGTCGTGCTTGGCGACGTCCTGGACTGGGACGTTCCCTCCGACACCAACTCCAACAACGGTTCGGGTTACATCAGCAACGACAGCATGTCGCTGATCTATCAATTCGGCGCGGAGTACAACCAGGATGACTCCACCGAGCTATTATGCGCTCAGGAGTCGGATGATAGAGTCGGCGCGGTGATGTTCGACAAGAAGTACCCGGCCCTGATAAAAAACGCCCGCACGGTGGACAATGCGAGGTACGTCTATTCCACGGGGCCGTATGATGGCAGCGCCCCGTTCCCGGCGGGAGCCATGTATCATTTGATGATGACGTCCGAGGGATTCACGACGTTTTCCTCGACGGTTCCGGAATCGCTGTACGTCGACCTTTCCACGGTCGTCACGTACGGTGCTTACGACCTGAAATCGACGGATACCGTGGTCGCCGTCAAGGCGTTGTTCGTCTCCAAGGATGCCGAGCGGCAAACACCCAGTTGGTGGGCCAATTCGTACAAAGGAGTTATGAATTGGACCAAAGGCAACGTGCATCCGTTGCTCGGTCCGGTTACCTGCTGTAACAAACCGGGCGACGCCAACAACGACAACAAGGTCAACGTCGGGGACGCGGTGTACATCATCAGCTACGTCTTCCGCGGCGGTCCCGCTCCGGTCTGTTTGGCGGAAGGTAATGCCAATGGCGACTTTACGCCCCAGGGTGCGAACAAGATCAATGTCGGTGATGCCGTGTACATCATCAGCTATGTATTCAGAGGCGGTCCGCCGCCGATTTGCGGAATATAGCCTTCGTCGCTGGATGACGCATTGCAAACCAAAAGCCCCGGATTCCCGGGGCTTTTTATTTGCCTCACTGACGATCTTTTCGGATATAACAAGTTCAGACGAAGGTGACCAACAAAGCCCCGGCAACCCCCAAAACGATGCCGATTGTCCGCTGGCGGTTGATCGGTTCGCGCAGAAACAGAGCGGCAAAGACAAAAACGAAGATATTGCTGGTTTGGTTCAGAGCCGAGGCGATCGAAGCCTGGGTAAATTTCATTCCCGCCAACCAGAGGAGTAAAGAGACATAGGTGCCCAAAAAGGCTCCGGGGATGGCATATTTCCATCCCTTCCGGACCGCCAGGGTCTTGAGGATTTCCCGACGTCCGGAATGGAAAAGCACGACTAAACCTAGAACCGCCATGCCCCCGATCAATCGGAAAAAGCAGACCCACAGAAGCGGGGCACGGCCGAGAAGAGGCTTCACGATGACGATGCCGACCCCGTTGGCGGCCATGGAGGCCACGCCGAAGAATATTCCCCACCAGAGGTCCCGGCGGCGCAGCTTGCCCGAATAGTCTTTGCTGGTCGCGGTCAGGACGGCCGAAACGATCATCGCCACGCCGACGAATTGCCAAATGCTTAGTTGTTCATCCAGCCAAATCATCGACATTCCGATGATAAACGGCGCATAGAGGCAGTCGACGATGGCGCTTAATCCGGCCCCCAGAAGATTCAGACTCTTGAAGAATAAGGTGTCGGAGATGCCGATTCCCAGAGCACCGCTAACCAGCAGCAGAGCGTATTCCGCCGCCGGAGCGTCGCGACATATGGTCTCGCCGAGGATGTACATGGTAGGCACGAGCAGGACCAATGCCAGGGTATTCTTGAACAGGTTCAGCGCGATTGGATGGAAGGACTCCCCGCTTTTTTTGAACAGGATCACCGCAAACGCCCAGACAAGGGCGGTCACCAGGGCATACGTCTCCCCCATGTAAGGAAATGTGATCGTCAACGGAGAAACCATATGGCAAAGCGCTTTCCGGTTTTCGAGCCTCGGTCCGCAATATCAGCGGTCTCATATAGTATAAACCGGTTCAATTGTCAACGGAAGTAATACGGCCGAGATAGAATTGTGATATCCTGAAGCGGCGGACAATCACCGGGATTCAGACACCGCCGTCAGATAATCCATGATGCCGGCGGCTATCGCCCGGGCAAGTTTCGTCTGGAATCTATCCGTTTTCAGCTTCGCTTCCTGATCGGGCAGCATAATAAAGGCTCCTTCGATCAATATGGACGGGAATTGCGAGGGTCTGTCGACGGCCAGATTCCCATAGAAGAGCCCAAAATCCTTGAGCCCCGTTTCCCTGGCCAGACGCGCCTGAACAGCCCTCGCCAGTGGTTCCGAATGCGGATGGTAATAGTACGTGGCCACGCCATTGTTCACAAAAGGATTTACGCCATCGGGCAAAGCATTATTGTGGATAGAAATGAAGATGTCCGCCCGTTCGCGCACCGCCAGCTTCGGCCGGTCATACAGAGATATCCCCGAGGTATCATTTCGGGTCAGGACCACTTCGGCGCCTCTGCGCTCCAGTTGGGTTTTCAGTTTCCGGGCAATCGCCAGGTTGATCTCTTTTTCGGCCAGACCCGTGGGCCCGATGGCGCCGGGGTCAGGGGAGTGACCGGGGTCGATCACGAAACGCAAATCTGAAATTCGAATTTCCGACGTTCCCCGCTTTCGAATATCAAGACGGAATCGTGTCCCATCATAATAGGCATCATACCCCCAAAGGGGCGGGTCTTTCAGGAATACTGTCAACACGTATGTTTCCGTCTGCGGTTGGGTCCATTGAATCCGGGTGATCAGGCTATCGCGGGTGTCATAGCGTATCCAGTCTGTATTCGACTTCGCTCCGTACAGGAAGATAGTAAGAGAGTTCTCGGCCGGATTTTCCTCGACTCGGAACGGTACTCGTTGTGATGTCGAGGCCAATACCGACACGGATGTCCCATTGTCAATCGTCTGCACATATGGAATGACCGCCGGGGTCAACGGGGTTCCGGTCGGCAGAATGGTTACTGACGTATCGGGAACCCATCCATACAGACAATCCGTCAACCTGAGTTTCAGCCAGCGTCCCAACCGACCCGCCATTTCCGTTCTCACCCCGGCGGGTTGGCAAATGCTGAGATACCCTTGACGCGGCCCCGTTCGGATCGTGGTCATACTATCGATAAACTCCACCACGGCCGGGACCTGATTGTTCATGATGAAGACGGGGACTTTCAATGACTCGATCTTGATCGCCGCGCTGTCGGCCAGATGCGACAGAGACGCCAGGACCGTCGCTGGGATGATATCGACCAAACGTTTCAATCGTTCTGTTGATGCCTTGAGACGGTATTCAATAGCAAGCGGCCCACCGCCGGTGATAGGAGTCCGGTACACGCCGACGTAATGCCCTCGAATAGACAGGCTGTCGGCTGGGCACGTCTTCTCCGCCCCGTCGGCCCCAAACACCCCTCCATCACCCGAGAGGCTTTGAGGCGGGGCTTCCACCATCGGAATCGTGTCGCCGTATGGTTTCACAACACAGATGGCCTCGCAGTACGGCGTGCCATCGAAGCCCAGATCGAACTCATCGTCAGCCTGGATGAACAGCGTTTCCGCCGGCAGCAGCGATTGCGGAACAATCGCGAGAGTGTCGAAAGCGTAGCGCGGGAGGTCAGCCAGCGAAACCGATAGAATCACGCTGTCCCGGACGCCGTCCTTTTCGGCCTGGACATTGAAGAGAGAATTCCCCGGCTTGACCGGCAGGAACGCGAGCCACCCCCCGCCTTTATGCACGCCGACCGGGCAATGGTTTATGG
>JAQVRW010000128.1 GCA_028700875.1 Candidatus Zixiibacteriota bacterium
GTCGGCATCGCCGCGGTCGGTTCGGCCCTGGGTTTGGGCAGAGCGATCGGCTCGGCCATGGAAGCGATGGGGCGTCAGCCGGAGGCGATCAGCAAGATACAGACCGGTATGATCATCGGCGCTGCCTTTATCGAGGCGTTGACGATTTATGCCCTGGTTGCTTTCCTGCTGGTCATGGGAAAGATCGCCTAAGGGCGGCCATGGCCGAAAACATCGCGCATATCAAACCGGCCGTCGGGCGTCGTACCGGGCGAAACGGCCGGGGAGCAGGTGGACATGAATCTTGATTGGCAACTTGTACTGACGCATATCGTGGGTTTTCTCATCACGGTGTGGATATTGAAGAAGTTCGCCTGGAAACCGCTTCTGGGCGTTCTGGAAAAGCGGCGCCAGACGATTGCCGCGGAGTTCGAGAAATCCCAGAAAGCTCAGGATGAAGCCGCCCGGATCGCGAAAGAGTACTACGAGCAGTTAAGCCACATCAAGGAAGAGGCGCAACGGGCGCTCAATACCGCGGTCAATGAGGGCCGCGAGGCCGCAGAGGAAATCCGGCAGCAGGGCCAGCGGGAAGCCCACGAGATTATCGAACGGGCCAAGGGGCAACTGGAGCTGGAGGTGGACAAGGCCCGGGTGACATTGAAAGAAGAAATAGTGGACATGACTCTGGCCGCCACCGAAAAGGTTATCCGGACGAAGTTGGATGAGGCCGAACATCGCCGCCTCATTTCCGATTTTATCGACGGAGTAAAGAAGTCATAGCGTATGCAAGCTGAGCAAATATCCAGACGATACGCGGCGGCCCTTTTCGGCGTCGTCACCGAGCGGAACATGCTGGCGCGGGCCGAGGAGGAACTGGGCCAGTTGGACGTCCTGCTGAGGGCGGATCCGACGCTGATGAAGATTCTTCAGGCGCCGGATATCCTGGACCAGGAAAAGGAGAGTCTACTGAGAAGGGTATTTGCGAATCGGCTCAGCCCCGTGTTTATTGAGTTCATGCAGTTGCTGTTGGACAAGCACCGGATCGTATACCTTCACGGTATTATCGAGCACTTTTTGGGTCTGGCGGCGGAAGCGCGGGGGCAGTTGACTGCCCGCGTGACCACGGCCGTGACGTTGACCGACGACGAGCGAAACAGACTGATAGAACAGTTGCAGACGAAGACGGCCAAGAAAATAGAGTTGGAAGAGACGGTCGATCCCCGGCTGGTCGGCGGAGTGATCGTCATCCTGAAGGACGAGATAATCGATGGTTCGGTGCGGTATCAACTATCGCAGTTGCGGGATGAATTGATGAAAGCCACGACGGCCTGATGCGACGGTCGGACAGATTACCGGCTGGCGGCGGCGCCGCATGTCGCGACAGGCGTAAGGGAGCAGCGGAATATGGGTCTTAATCCGGAAGAAGTATCGGCAATCCTGCAGAAGGAAATCAACCGATTCGAAACCAAGCTGGAAATGGCTTCGGTCGGGGTCGTCCTTCAGGTGGGCGACGGGATCGCCCGCGTGTGGGGGTTGCATGACGTGATGATGTCGGAGCTGGTGGTTTTCGGCGGCGATGTCACCGGCGTGGTTCTCAACCTCGAGGCCGACAACGTCGGCGTCGCGATTCTGGGCAGCGACCTGGAAATCAAGGAAGGGGATCTGGTCAAGCGAACCGGCAAGGTGTCGCAGGTGCCGGTGGGCCCGGCTCTGATGGGACGGGTGATAAACCCTCTGGGCGAACCGCTGGACGGCGAAGGTCCGATTGCGACCACCGCTTCCCGTCTCCTGGAAAGCATCGCTCCCAACGTGGTGGAACGGCAGCCGGTGAAGGAACCGCTTCAAACCGGCCTGCGGGCGATCGATTCGATGATCCCGATCGGGCGCGGCCAGCGGGAATTGATCATCGGCGACCGTCAGACCGGCAAGACCGCCATCGCGGTCGACGCGATCATCAACCAGAAAGGAACCGGCGTCCACTGCATCTACGTGGCTATCGGCCAGAAAGCCTCCAGCGTGGCCCGGGTGATCGAGGTGTTGCGTCAGCACGATGCAATGGAATACACGACCGTGGTGTCGGCGACGGCCAACGACCCCGCGCCGCTTCAATATATCGCTCCCTATGCCGGATGCGCCGTTGGCGAGGAAGATATGTACAACGGCCGTCATGCCCTGGTAATCTATGACGACCTCTCCAAACATGCCCAGGCCTATCGGCAATTGTCGCTGCTTCTCCGCCGTCCGCCGGGTCGGGAAGCGTATCCCGGAGACATATTCTATTGCCATTCCCGTCTTCTGGAACGGGCGGCCAAGCTGAACGAAAAACGGGGAGGCGGCTCGCTTACGGCCCTGCCGGTCATTGAGACCCAGGCCGGCGATGTCTCTGCCTATATCCCGACCAACGTGATTTCCATCACCGACGGGCAGATCTATCTGGAACCGGACCTGTTTTTCGCCGGCGTGCGGCCGGCCATCAACGTCGGCATCTCGGTCTCCCGTGTCGGCGGCAAAGCGCAGACCAAAGCCATGAAGAAAGTGGCGGCGTCGCTGCGGCTGGAACTGGCCCAGTATCGCGAACTGGAGGCGTTTGCCCGGTTCGGCGCCGAGTTGGACGAATCGACGAAACAGCAATTGGCGCGCGGCGAAAAGATGGTCGAACTACTCAAGCAGAACCAGTATGTGCCGGAATCGCTGTCCCGGCAGGTCATTGCCCTCTGGGCCGGGGTCAGCGGCCGTCTGGATCGTTCCGCCCTGGTGGATGTGCGGCGGCTGGAATACCTTTTCTATGAGTATGTCCGTCTGGTCGTGCCCGATATCATCCAGGGCATCGACACGGACAAAGACATCCCCATAAAGCGGTGGTTGAAACTGCGCCGGACATCGTACGTCATCGATTCATTCCACACGATCATGAAATGGCTGGAGGAAAAAGGCCATCTGGATGGGGTCCCGGTTTCGGCGATTCCGTCGTTCAAGGAAAAGTTCTGCCACTATCTGATTGCCAAGATCGCCGATGGAGGCTTGTCCAACGTCATGTTGGCCGTCTTCAAGGCCAAACAGAATGTCGCCGGAGCGGACGAGACGAAGCTGCAGGAAGCCGTTCGGGCCTTCAAGCCGGAATTTTTGGTCCGCTGGTGGACCGGCGACAAACGGAAATTCTTCCTGGCCGAAGAAGCGCAGATGCGGCAGATCGAGAATGAGTTCTGGGCATTCGTAATGGAGAAGGGGGCCGAGACAATAACGGTGATCGCCTCGAAAGGACAGATATCCAAGGAGATCGAGGAGGGACTCGAAAAGCTCCTGGACGAATACCGCCGGCAATGTGAGGGCAAGACGGCGTAAGCGATGGCGACGTTACGAGACATACGCAAACGGATCCGGTCGGTCGTCCTGACCCGCCAGATCACCAATACCATGATGATGGTGGCGGCGGCCAAACTGCGCCGGGCGCAGACCGCGATGTACCAGACCGGTCCTTTCGCCGACCAGCTTGATGCCATGTTCAACGCACTGCGAACCGGTGCGGCGGGTGACGCCTTCCAGATCGAAATGATACGCGCTTTGCTGGGGCCGGAGTATGACCAATCGTTCCCGGTCGACCTGGCCGGGCGAAGAGTTATGCGCCGCACGCTGGTGCTGTTCACGTCCGACCGGGGATTATGCGGGGCGTATAACGCCAACGCCATCAACGCGGCGCACGAATGGCTCAAAGAGTATGAACAAGACGACGCCGAATCGGAGCTGGTATGTGTCGGCCGTCGCGGCGCCCGTCACTTCGAAAAGACATCATGGAAGATCGTCCGGACGTTCGAGTCGTTCGACGCGGGGTTTAATCCGCAATTGTATTGGGACGGATATAAGAAATGGCGCGATTTGGGCGAAACCCCGCCGGCCCCGGAATCGCTCTTGTCCCGATGGAGCGGCGACCCGGATCCGCGGCTGATACAGGGATACATGCGCATGCTGCGGTTGTTTGAACTGAGGGAGTATCTGGTCCAACGCTTCGCCAACGGCCTGAACAAAGAAACCTTCGCCGACGGGACGAACGAAATTCAGTTGTCGTATACACATTACATATCGCCGGCAAGGTCGAGAACGACGACGATTCCGTTTCTGAGTATCGAACCGCCCGCGAGCGACGGCTCTTTAAGCCGGGTGGACTATATCTTTGAACCGGACGTGCGGTCACTGTTGACCGCCTTTATGCCGCTGTACGCTGACTTGATCATCTGGGCGGCGGCGGCGCATTCGCAGGCCTCGGAACAGGCGATGCGGGTGGTGGCCATGACCATGGCCACGGATTTGGCCGAACAACTCATCCGCGGCCTGACCTTGTCCTATAACAAGGCGCGGCAGGCGGCGATTACGACAGAAATCCTGGAGGTCAATACCGGCGCGGAAGCGTTGCGCGCCTGAGGCGCCCGGCTTTCTCCGGGGCTTTGCCGTCGGGGGACAATGACCGGGGGACGGATAATGAAAAGAACAAGCGGAGATCGGCAGAATGGCTGAGAATAAAGGGAAAATAGTGCAGGTGATCGGACCGACCGTCGATTGCGAATTCGATTCCGACAAACTGCCCAAAATCTATAACGCGCTGAAAATCGTCGATGAAAAGCGCCATATCGATCTGACGGTGGAGGTGGCCGGCCATCAGGGCGACAATGTCATCCGGTGCGTGGCGATGGCTTCCACCGACGGATTGATTCGGGGCATGGAAGTGATCGACACCGGCGGCCCGATCACCGTTCCGGTGGGTGAAGCCACCCTGGGGCGGTTGTTCAATCTGCTGGGCGATCCTATCGACAAACTCGGCCTGCTGCCCGAGGGAACTCCCCGGGAACCGATCCATCGCCCCGCTCCAGAACTCAAGGACCAGCGGACCAAGCCGGAGATGTTCGAAACCGGCATCAAAGTCATCGACCTTCTGGAGCCGTACTCCAAGGGAGGCAAAGTCGGCCTGTTCGGCGGCGCGGGAGTCGGCAAGACGGTGATCATCCAGGAACTGATTCATAATATTGCCACCGTCCACGGCGGTTATTCGGTCTTCTGCGGCGTGGGCGAACGAACCCGCGAGGGAAACGACCTCTGGTTGGAGATGAAACAGTCCGGCGTATTGGACAAGACGGCGCTCATGTTCGGTCAGATGAATGAACCGCCGGGCGCGCGGTTGCGAGTCGGCCTGTCGGGCCTGACCATGGCGGAGCATTTCCGCGACGAGGGGGGCGGCAAGGAAGTGTTGTTGTTCATCGACAACATCTTCCGTTTCGTCCAGGCCGGTTCCGAGGTGTCGGCGCTTCTGGGACGTATGCCCTCGGCGGTGGGATACCAGCCTACGCTCGGGACCGAGATGGGCGCGCTTCAGGAACGAATCACTTCGACCCAGGCGGGCTCGATCACCTCGGTACAGGCGATCTACGTGCCGGCCGATGATTTGACCGATCCGGCCCCGGCGACCACGTTCTCGCACCTCGATGCCACCACCGTGTTGTCGCGCCAGATCTCCGACCTGGGGTTGTATCCGGCCGTGGACCCGCTGGATTCGACCTCCCGCATTCTCGATCCGACCATCGTGGGCCACGACCACTATGATACCGCCCGCAGGGTGCAGGTGATTCTGCAGAAGTACAAAGACCTGCAGGACATCATCGCCATTCTGGGGATGGAAGAGTTGTCCGACGAAGATCGGCTGGTTGTCCGCCGGGCGCGGAAGATTCAAAGGTTCTTGTCTCAGCCGTTTTTCGTGGCCGAGGAATTCACCGGCCGCAAGGGCAAATATGTCGGCATTGATGAAACGATCAGAGGTTTCAAGATGATCGCTGACGGAGAGGCCGGGCTGGATGATGTTCCCGAACGGGCGTTCTGGATGAGGGGAACGATAGACGAGGTCCTTGAAGAGGGAGACAAGCTGAAAAAGCGATGAACAAGGCGCACGCATTCAAGGTGTCGATTGTCACCACCGAAGGCCAGGTCTTTGACGATGATGTCATGTCACTCATCGTCCCCGGGACGCTGGGGTATCTGGGACTTCAGACCGATCATGCTCCGATCATGACCTCGTTGAAGCCGGGCAAGTTGACCATGACGGGGGCGAAGGGATTGGAAGGCGGACCCACGGCATCGCCGGAAAAGAAGCAGGATGTCGGCCCGATCGCGGAGGAAGAACCCCCGTGGAGAATCAACCTGCTGATAGGGGAAGGGTTTCTGGAAAACTCCTGGGATCCGGAACGGTCGACGAATCGCTGTCGCATCGTTACCCGTGGGGTGGAGTTTGCCGACATGCAGGATTATGAGCAAGTGAAAGCGTTTCGCGAGTCCGCCGAAAACCGGCTCAGACAGCTGACCGCCGTCGGCAAACAAAGCGACGGTGACCGGGAGGCTGTCGAACGGATTGACCGCCTGATAAAAGCGGCCGGGAAGAAGATGATCGAGGAACTGAAATAGGTTGCGGGTCAAACCGCCGCCACGCGACGGTCTTCTCTCTTCCGGTCATACCCTGCGAATGGTTTCCAGCAAAAAATCAACCACAGCAGCATCGGTAAGAACGGGTCGATGATCCGTCGGTTCAGTTCGAACGTCCACCACCAGAGCCAGTTTGACAGAAATCGATACGGCACCGCCTCCGGGAACTGCCGATGCAGTTCCTCGGCCAACATCCAATACGTATTTTGGGCAAAAATCGCCAAATCGCAAACATGCCACATGACAATAATTATCGGGGCGATGATCAGATAGCGAAGCCGGGCGCGGGCGGGCAAGAAGAAAAACGACGCCAGGAAAAGCGCCCCCCACAGACTCAGGTTATATGACACCAGATTAATTGGCCGCAATCCGGTTTGTTCGTACTGCCCCAGATTCCGCCCATGATCGATTACCGTCATGCGGGCGGTAACCACGAAGTCTTCTTTGTCGATCGTTAGGCGGTAGGAGACATCCGATACGTCCAGGGCGTTGACCAGCGGTTCGACCACGGCGGCCAGGACGCGGCCATATGGTAGCGACACATTACTCCACAACCGTTCCACCGGAAAGAACAAGATCATGAACAGAATGACGATGACTGCCGCTTTAGCCGGCCTTGACAAACTTTTCATACCAAAAGTACCAGAATCCCGCCCCCAGGGCGATGATAACGAATTCCCAGACATACAAATGGATTGTGTCGAACAACCAGGCGAACGAGTTACCGGCGTACCAGAGTGTCAGGAGCCGGAGGTAATTCAACGCCATTACGAAGACCGTGGCCATAATCAGGCCGGCCAGTTTCGGTTTCCAGCGCGAGGGAAAGGCGATGATGCCGGCCAGGACGATGGCGAGGGCATAAATGCCGTTGCACCCCTCCGCGACGGTAAAACCGAAGCCGGGACTGCTGACCCCCGTCCCCTGAGCCACCACTCCTTCGGACCCCAGCAGACGAAGCATCCCGGCGGTCGACCAGGCGAGGAACTCATTGAACGGGATGACCACGCCGAAATAGACGGGGCGGATCATGGTGATCGTAAAGATGGCCAGCAGACACAGCCCGAAAACAAGATATACCCGGATCAACGATTTGCGCAGAGAAGGCGGGCGTTTTCGATTTGGTGATGGATGCGGGGCGTCGGTACGTTGCGGGTGGTCTTTCATGACTCGTCTTTCCCTCTAAAATACGGATATCGGATCATGATAATCCGAACCTCATGACGTTCGTGAAGGGACTCCGGGCGGAACTTAAGTCCGCCCGGAGGTTTCCTTCGCCCCCTCAAAACAGAACGGTCGCTAGCGTTTGGGCCCAACCCAGAGGTGAGCCATGTAAGCCACAATGGCCGCGCTGATCAGGGTGCCGATAATATCGCGCATGGCCAAGGTACCATAGACTGCTCCGGCGATGCCCAGTCCGACCACGGACAAAGCTATCGTGCATGCCAGCATTTTCCCAAAGACTCCCGCATTGAAAAGCGGAGCCTTGATGCTGCCGGAGACATCGCCGGCGATAGCCAGCGAGTGTTTTCTGCGGACAATCACAACCGTCACCAGATTCAAGATAAGCAGCGAAAAGATGATCAACCCCCATTCCGACAACGTCGGGACGACCTCCTGGGAATAGGGAATAGAGCATCCGGTGGCGTACT
>JAQVRW010000129.1 GCA_028700875.1 Candidatus Zixiibacteriota bacterium
CCCCCGGCAAGGGGTACGAGGAATTCTACGACCGCTTGATGGAAGAGAACGTGCATTTTATCCGCGGCCGCGTGGCCGAAATCTCCGATTGGGCGATGACGCCGGAAGAAGAAGGAAAGCTGGTCATCCGGGCCGAGGACACGCTGGTCGGGGCGGTGCGCCGCATTCCGGTCGATATGGTCGTGTTGTCGGTCGGTTTGGAACCGCAGGCAGATGCCGATGAGGTGCGACGGATGTTCAACATCAGTTGCAGCACCGAAGGATGGTTCTTGGAACGGCATCCCAAACTGGCGCCGGTGTCGACCTTCACCGACGGCATCTTCCTGGCCGGGGCCTGTCAGGGGCCGAAAGACATCCCTGACTGCGTGGCTCAGGCCGGGGCGGCTGCGGCCGAGGCGTTGGCCCTGATCGATCGCGGCCATGTCGAGCTGGAACCGAACACGGCCTTCGTCCAGGAGGAGTTCTGCTCCGGCTGCAAGACTTGCGTGCCGCTCTGTCCTTACAGCGCCATCAGCTTCGATACGTCCAAGAACAAGGCGGTGGTGAACGGCGCTCTCTGCAAAGGATGCGGAACCTGCGTGGCGGCCTGCCCGTCGGGCGCCTTGCAGCAGAATCTGTTCACCGACGAGGAGATCTTCAACGAAATCGAGGGAGTGGTCAAATATGTCTGAAAATACGCAGAAATCGGATTCGTTTGAGCCCCGGATCGTCGCCTTCTTCTGCAATTGGTGCACCTATACGGCGGCCGATCTGGCGGGGACGGCCCGAATGACCTATGCCCCCAATGTCCGCGTAGTGCGGATCATGTGCTCCGGACGGTTGGACCCCCAGTTCATCCTGGCGGCGTTGCGCGACGGCGCCGACGGCGTCCTGATCGGCGGTTGTCATCCGGGCGACTGTCATTACCAGGAAGGCAACTACAAGGCCCTGCGCCGGTTCATCCTGCTCAAACGGATGCTGGCCTCCCTCGGCATCGAAGAAGGCCGGGTGCGGTTGGAATGGATCGCCGCCTCGGAAGGTGAGAAGGTCCAGCGGGTGATAAACGAAATGACCGAAACGGTTCGCCGTCTCGGCCCGCTTCGCCTAGAACAACGGCAGATGATTCCGGCGGAAGCTCACGGCTCCGCTCACGCCGCCGCGGCGCATGGAGGTAACGTATGAGCAAACCGAAAGTCGGACTATATTGGTGCGCCGCCTGCGGCGGATGCGAAGAAGCGGTCGTCGATCTGGCCGAGGGAATCCTCGACGTCGTGGCGGCCGTGGATATCGTCTTCTGGCCCGTGGCGCTGGATTTTAAACGCTCGGACGTGGAAGCGCTCGCCGACGGCGAACTGGCCGTCTGCTTCATCAACGGCGCCATCCGCAGTTCCGAACAATGCGAGATGGTCGAACTGCTGCGGCGCAAGGCCCAGGCCGTGATCGCCTTCGGCAGTTGCGCTCAACTCGGCGGCATTCCCGGCCTGGCCAACGTGACCAACCGCCGGTCGGTCATGGACGAGGCCTACAAGAATGTCCCCAGTCTGGAGAAGGGCAACACCGTCGAACCGATCACCGAGAGCACCGTACCCGAGGGCAAACTGGAACTGCCCACCCTTTGGGAAACGGTGAAGACGCTGGATCAGGTCATCGACGTCGACTACTACCTGCCGGGTTGCCCGCCCCCGGTGGAACTGATCAAGAACGCCCTGCAGGCGATTCTGACCGGTCAGTTGCCGCCCAAGGGAACGGTCCTGGCGCCGGATATCGCTCTCTGTGAACACTGCGATCGACGAGAGTCCAAACCGGACAAATTGTCCGTGAAGGAATTCAAACGCGCGCACCTGACCCAGATCGACCCGAAAGAATGTCTTCTGGCTCAGGGGTTGCTCTGTCTCGGTCCGGTGACCCGCGACGGTTGCGGGACCCCATGCATAAAGGCCAACATGCCCTGCACCGGATGCCTGGGCCCGACCAGTCACGTGCAGGATTACGGCGCGAAGGCGCTGTCGGCCATCGCCTCCACGGCCGGAAGCAACGACGAAAAAGAGATGGAGACGATCCTCGGCGGCATCGTCGATCCGGTCGGCACGTTCTATCGTTACAGCCTTCCGGCCTCGCTCCTGCATCGCCGCTATCAACCCACCGTCGAGGGAGGTAAATAGATATGAGCCGTCATGTCACCATCGATCCGATTACCCGTCTGGAGGGTCACGGAAAAATCGATATCCTCCTCAACGACGCCGGCGGCGTGGACCGGGCCTATTTCCAGGTCCCCGAACTGCGCGGGTTCGAGCGTTTCGCCCAGGGACGTCCGGCCGAGGATATGCCGCAAATCACGCCGCGTATCTGCGGCGTCTGTCCGATGGCCCACCACATGGCCTCGACCAAGGCGCTGGACAGCCTCTATCATGTCGATCCGCCGGTTTCGGCCAAGAAGATCCGCGAAATGGTCTACAGCACTTTCTTCGTGGAAGACCACGCCCTGCATTTCTTCTTCCTGGGCGGCCCCGACTTCGTAGTCGGCCCCACCGCCCCCAAGGGAGAGCGGAACATCCTCGGCGTGCTGGGCAAGGTCGGCAAGGAAGTCGGACTGGAAGTCATCGGCGTCCGCAAGCAACTGCGCGAATTGATCACGCTGGCCTCCGGCAAGGTAATTCATCCGGTTTTCGGTCTGCCCGGCGGCGTCTCCAAAGTGCTGACCAAAGACGATCAGCAGAAATTCATCGCCGGCGCCAATCATGCCGTGGAATTCGGGAAGTTCTGCCTGAAGGTATTCGATGATCTCGTCTTGAAGAACAAGGAATACGTCGACCTGATCACCTCCGACGGCTATACCCACAAGACCTACTACATGGGTATGGTCGACAAACACAACAAGGTCAACTTTTACGACGGCGACATGCGTGTCGTCGATCCCGACGGCAAAGAATTCGTAAAATTCCCCGGCGGCAAATACCTTGATCATATCGCCGAGCACGTGGAGCCGTGGAGCTTCATGAAGTTCAGCTATCTCAAGGATATCGGCTGGAAGGGGTTCGTCGAAGGTCCGCAAAGCGGCATCATGGCGGTCGCCCCGCTGGCGCGATTGAACGCGGCCGACGGGATGGCCACGCCGGTGGCTCAAGAGGCTTACCAGAAGTTCTTCGCCACGCTGGGCAAGAAGCCGGTGCATTTCACGCTGGCCACTCACTGGGCGCGGCTGATCGAACTCGTCTATGCCGCCGAACGGATGCAGGAACTGGCTTCCGATCCCGATATCATCAATCCCAACGTCCGGACCATCCCGACCGCGGCCCCGGACGAGGGAGTCGGCGTGGTGGAGGCGCCCCGAGGGACGCTCATCCATCACTACAAGACCGATCCGAAGGGACTGATCACCAATGCCAACCTGATCGTGGCGACGCAAAATAACGCCGCGAGGATCGCGTTGTCGGTGGACAAGGCGGCCCGCACGTTGATCAAGAACGGCAAGGCGGATGACGGCATCCTGAACATGGTCGAGATGGCCTTCCGGGCCTACGACCCCTGCAACGGATGTGCTACGCACGCCCTGCCGGGGAAGATGCCGTTGATCGTCCGGATCTATGACGCCGACCATCAAGTGGTGCAGGAGATTCGGCGCGACTAACATTATGAAGCCGCTGGTTATCGGTTTAGGCAACGATCTCATGGGCGATGACGCCATCGGTATCCTGGCGGCGCGTTCGTTGAAAGAAGAGGTTTCAGAGTGGGCCGATGTCGTGGAATCGTCCCTCCATGGCGCGGCCCTGTTGGACATATTGATCGGATACCGGCGGGCAATCATCATCGATGCGATTCACACCGGGACTTGCCCGCCGGGAACGATCCTTGATATCGACCCCGATGACCTCGGGACGGTCGTCAGCCCCTCGCCTCACTTCTCCGGCCTCCCCGAACTGAAAACCATCGCCAGGGAGCTGGACCTTGATTTTCCAAAGGAGGTCAAGATCGTGGCCGTGGAGGTGGCCGAGACGTTCATCGTCGGGGCGCCGATGACTCCGGCGGTGGCGGAGGCGCTCGGGCCGCTGGTCGAACGGGTCAAGGAACGGTGGGAGGCATGGCAGGCCGAAACGCCGGCCGGGTCGACGTGAACGAAATAGTACTGGTCGAAGTCTGCGGAAGGAATTCACGCCGTTGCACGAATTGAGCATCGCCAGGGAAATCATCGCCATCGTCGACGCCGAGATGGAGAAAGGGCATTTTGACCGGGTCAAAGCCATTCATCTCCGCATCGGCGCCCTGAGCGGGGTGGACCCCGAGGCGCTGACCTTCGGCTTCGAGGCCGCGACCATGGATACTCGGTTGGGGGGCGCTAAGCTGGTCATCCAGCAGGTTCCCGTCCGGGCCAATTGCCGTGCCTGCGGCCACGAGTTTACGGTGGAGGATTTGGTGTTCCTGTGTCCGCAGTGTCAATCGATCGATGTGGACGTGACTCAGGGTCAGGAAATGTTGATAGATCATCTGGTGGTGGATTAACGCCGGCCAGCGGAGGATATATGGAAGAGAACGTGCCGATCGAGAAAAAAGTCCTGTCCGAAAACGACAAGCTGGCCGCGGCCATCCGGGAAATGCTGGCGGAGCGGAAAATCCTGGCCTTGAATCTGGTCAGTTCCCCCGGTTCCGGCAAGACCAGCCTATTGGAACGCACACTAAAGACATTGGGCGACCGTCTGAACATGGTGCTTATCGCCGGCGACGTCCAAACCGAAAACGACGCCCAGCGCCTGATGCGGGCCGGGGGGCGCATGGTCCGTCCGATCGTCACCGGCGGGGCGTGCCATCTTGACGCCAAAATGGTCACGCGAGTGCTCGATGACCTCGATTTGACCGGCACCGATGTGCTATTCATCGAGAATGTCGGCAATCTGGTTTGCCCGTCGAGCTATGATCTCGGCGAGGATATGAAGGTCGTGCTGATTTCGACCACCGAGGGGGACGACAAGCCTTTGAAATATCCGGCGATGTTTCGCCGGTCGTCGGTCTTTGTCATCAACAAGATCGACCTTTTGGGACAGTCTGATTTCGAACTAGCCCAGGTGAAGGAAAATGCCCGGCAGATAAACGGCAACCTGACCACATTCGAGGTTTCCTGCCGCACGGGAGAAGGGCTTCAGGCTTGGTACCAGTGGCTGGAAGATCAGGTTGCTTTAAAAAAGGGGATACGGCCGACTGGCCTGTAGACGGCCGCGACATTATATACCATCGCGTCCGATCCCGGTGAAGGGGCTCCATGGGAGATCGACACCAGGACGACCGACTGGCAACAAGGAGCGTCGCGATGAGGACCTTTCTTTTCAAGGATCACTATAGGGTTGATACCCATGGTTTCCTTTTGGATGCACAACAGTGGGACGAGGAGTTCGCGCGGGCCATGGCCTCATCGGCCGGCATCACCGGCGAACTGACCGAGGCCCATTGGAAAGCTCTCCATTTCATCCGCAATACCTTCGATAAGATGACCACCTGTCCGTTGCTCTATATCGCCTTTCAGAAAAACGATTTGGGCCTCGGCGATCTCAAGGAACTTTTCCCGACCGGGTATCTGAAAGGGGCCTGTAAATTGGCCGGGATTTCCTACCGGGAGGCCAAAATCCAGCAGACCTGGATCGATGAGCATAAGGTTCATTACACGCGGATATATGAACGTAAACAGTACCCGGTCGATGATCACGGATATCTGCGCGATCCGTCCGACTGGGACGAATTCTTCGCCTTGCGCGTAGCCGGCGGGATGCACGTCGCCCATCTCCTGACCGATGCCCACTGGCGGGTGATCTATTTCCTGCGGAAAGGTTTTATCCAGACTCAAACCGCGCCGAAATTGGAAACCGTGGCCGATGCCCTCGGCCTCAGCAAAGATGCAATCGCCGGTTTGTTTCCCGATGGTTTCGAACGCGGCGCGCTTAGAATCGCCGGCTTGAAAAACGGCATGATTCCCGACGTCTGAGACTCGGCGGAAAGAAAAGCGGTCACTTTGACTCGGCGCATCTTCATTCTGGACCCTCCCGAGGGCCGTTGTTCGATGGGAACTCGCTATTTTGAGAAGAGTTTAGCAAATTCAGTTGAAATTTAGCGGTGATTTCGTATATTACGCCGGTTGTGAAAATGTTCACAAGTGCCGGCCGTGAAAGCGAGGTAATTGATGGCAATTGTGCGTCCCTTCAGGGGCCTGCGGCCCACCCCGGAAATGGCCGGACAGGTGGCCGCCCCTCCCTACGATGTCCTCAACGCTCAGGAAGCCCGCGCCCTGGCGCAAGGAAATCCCTATACGTTCCTGCGCGTCAACAAGGCGGAGCTGGAATTCGACCAGGGCGTCGATCCCTACAGCGAACAAGTCTATAAGCGGGCCAAAGAAAACCTGAAACGCCTCCGCGATCAGGGCGTCATGATCCGCGACCAGCGGCCGTCGTTCTATATCTATCGCCTGACCATGAACAACCGCAGTCAGACCGGCCTGTTGGCCCTGGCCTCGGTGGATGAATACAATCAGGGAACAATCAAGAAACACGAACATACCCGCCCCGAAAAAGTGATCGACCGCGGCGATCACATGGCTTATCTGGAAGCCCAGGTGGGACTGGTGTTCACGATCTTCCGCTATGAGACGGCGATCGACGCCATCTTCAAGAAAATCACGGCCGCGCCAGCAACCTCCGATTTTGTTGCTCACGACGACGTCCGGCATCAACTGTGGGTCGTCGATGATCCTCAGGTTGTCGCCGCCATCACCGAGGCGTTCGGCCGCATCCCGGAAATCTATATCGCCGACGGCCATCATCGCAGCGCCGCCGCCGCCGAAATCTGCCGGCGGTACCGCGAGAAGAATCCCGGCTACACCGGCGAGGAACCGTTCAATTTCTTTCTCAATGTCCTGTTTCCCGATCGCGAACTGTTCATCATGCCGTACAACCGGGTGGTGAAGGATTTGAACGGCCTGACCATCGACCAGCTTCTGGAGAAAGCCTCCGCCACGTTCGACATCGCGGTGCACCAGGGCGAGGTCAATCCGCAGAAACCCCATCAATTCGGGATTTACTGCAACAAGACATGGTATCTGTTGACCGCCAAACCCGGCGTCGTCGACGAATCCAGCCCCACGCTTTCCATCGATGCCTCCGTGTTGGCCGACAACTTCATCGCCCCGCTTCTGGGAATCACTAATCCCAAAACCGACAAACGAATCGACTTCGTCGGCGGGATTCGCGGCACGAAAGAACTCGTGCGGCTGGTGGACAGCGGACAATTTGCCATCGCGTTTTCATTATACCCGACATCGATCGAGCAGCTTCTGCGCGTGGCCGATGCCGGAGAAGTAATGCCGCCCAAATCAACGTGGTTCGAACCCAAGCTTCGCAGCGGCATGGTCGTTAACCTGCTAACCGATTAACCGTGAGGTGACGAAATATGCTCATACTCATTTCCGATGCTTTCGATCCGGGCCTGCCGGCAGTGCTGAAGAAGTACGGCGAGGTGACCGATGACAAAGCCCGGCAAGCCGAAGCGGATGTCGTGCTGATCCGCAGCAAGACCAAGGTGACCAAAGAGTACATCGATGCTGCCCCGAAACTCAGGCTGGTCATCCGCGGCGGCGTGGGCCTGGACAACGTGGACCGCGAATACGCCAAGCAAAAAGGGATCATCGTCAAGAACACGCCGGAAGCCTCGTCGATCGCCGTGGCCGAACTGGCCTTTGCCCTGATGATTTCCCTGCCGAACCACCTGCCGACGGCCGATTCGTCCATGCACGCGGGCAAGTGGATGAAGAAGGAACTCAAACGCACCGAACTGTACGGCAAGACCCTCGGCATCCTGGGAATGGGCCGCATCGGTACCGAACTGGGCAAGCGGGCCAAAGCCTTCGGCATGACCGTGATCGCCTATGATCCGTTCGTCAAGTCCCATGAGCTGGCCACGATGGTTCCGACCATGAAAGACCTGATGCAGAAGTCCGACTACATCTCCATGCACATGCCGTTGACCGACGACACCAGGGGTATGATCAACAAGACCACGCTGGCTGACGGCAAGATGGGCGCCTACATCAGCAACTCCGGCCGGGGCAAATGCGTCA
>JAQVRW010000130.1 GCA_028700875.1 Candidatus Zixiibacteriota bacterium
CGACGGCCGATCCTTTTCCGGTATGGAAGGGTTCACATATATCGGTAGCGGTTCATTGGGCGCCAAGGCCCGCGGTTTGGCCGATATAAAGGCGACTATCGAGAACAAAATAGCACCCCTTTTCAGACCGGCCATCGAAATCGAAATCCCTTCCCTCACGGTAATCGCCACCGATTATTTCGATTTATTCATTGAGCAGAACAAGCTTCTCATAAAAGTGTCTTCTGCGGCATCGGATGCGCAGATCGCCCGCGCTTTTCAAGAGGCGGAACTCCCGGCCTCCCTGGTAACCGACCTCCGGGCTTTCATAGCTCAGGTTCGGGTGCCGTTGGCTATCCGTTCCTCCAGCCTTCTGGAAGACGCCATGCATGAACCGTTCGCCGGGGTGTATGCCACCAGGATGCTTCCCAACAACCTGCCCGACCCGGAAGACCGCCTGAAGGCCCTCATGGGCGCGATCAAGCATATCTACGCCTCCACATTCCTCGCCAAAGCAAAAGATTATCTCCGTCTCACCAGTCATTCCAGCGACGAAGAAAAGATGGCGGTGATTATCCAGGAAGCGGTGGGTGTCGGCCGCCACGATCGCTTCTATCCTCAAATATCCGGCGTCGCCCGTTCCTTCAACTTCTATCCGACCGGACTGGCTCGACCGGAAGACGGCGTGGTTGAGCTCGCCCTCGGCCTCGGGAAGATCATCGTCGACGAGGGAGTGGCGTGGTCGTTTTCGCCCGCCTACCCGCACACAAATCCGCCCTATAACACGCTGAACGAACTGCTCAAGCAAACCCAAAAGGATTTCTGGGCCATCGACATGACCGCACCTGGAGGAGAAAAATGGAACGGCGATATGGAACACCTGAGGAAATATTCGCTGGCCGAAGCAGAAGCGGACGGCAGTCTGACTTTCATCGCCTCTACATTCAAAGCCGAAGATGCGACGGTCGTCAGAGGAATTACCGGGGCGGGGCCGCGGATAGTTGATTTTGCCCAAATCCTGAAAGGTAAGCTCATCCCGTTGACCGCCGCCGTCAAGGAACTGCTTCGAGCGTGCGAAGAATCGCTGGGGACCATGGTGGAAATCGAATTCGCCGTCACGTTCCCGCAGCCTGATCCCTGTCCGACGCGCCTCGGTTTCCTGCAGGTCAGGCCGATGATCGTATCGCACTCTCAGGTCGAGGTCGCGGTCGAAGAATTCGACCGGGAGAATATCCTGGTGGCATCGGAAGCCGCCCTTGGCAACGGCACGATTGATTCCATCCATGACATCGTGTTTGTGAAACCGGAAACGTTTGAGACAAAGTATACCCAGGAGATCGGACAGGAACTGGAAACGATTAACCGACATCTGGCGACGGCGGGATGTCCCTATGTTCTCATCGGGTTCGGCCGCTGGGGAAGCTCCGATCCGTCAACCGGGATTCCCGTGAATTTCGGTCAAATATCGGGAGCCAAGGTCATCATCGAGGCGACTCTGCCGAACATGAATTACATTCTCAGCCAGGGTTCCCATTTTTTCCACAACCTGACCAGCTTCAAGGTTCTCTATTTTTCCGTGGGTCACGCCGGGCGATTCACAGTCGATTGGGATTGGTTGGGCAAGCAGCCGGTGGTATCGGAAACGAAATTCGTCCGCCATGTTCGTTTGGCTTCACCGCTTCATATTAAGGTGGACGGCCGGACAAGCCGAGGGGTGATATTCCGGTAGGCCGGATACGGGAATTATTTGTTCGGTTGACCGGCGCCGGGATCATCGTCCGCAGTCACATTCCCTCTTACAACAACCTTCGCGTGGCCGACTCCACATTTTCCAATTCGAAGGAAACCACGGCCAGTTCCGAGCCATCGTGAGCCGCGGAAAACAGATGCGTCCGGCCTATTGTATCTCTCCATGAACCGGTAAGCGCCGCGGATTCATGAATATGGCCGTGCAGCGTCAGCAGGGGTTGTCGGGCTTCGATAAATCGCCGCACCGCTATACTGCCCACATGAATATCCATCGGGACGCCGTCGATCATGCTTCCGTCAAGAGCGGCCCGGTCGAGGTTCGTCTGGTATGGCGGGGCATGGAACAGAAACACCGCCTGGTCCAACGCTTCGTCCCCGGTCAGGCGGTCGAGGTCGCTTTTGATGGTGGAGTGCTTTCGTTCCCGCTCCGGAACCGGGACGGAACGCCAGCCCTCCTCCGGAGATATGTCCCCGGGATCGATATAGCGGGAAACATCATACCGCTCCCAATCTTTGAGCAAAAACGGCGTCGGCGGGACATAGGCATACCCGTACGCAACGAACTGTTCCAGGTTGCGTTTCCGGTCATGAATATATTCCAACAACCCCCGGCGCTCCAGTTCCTGAACCGCCGGTTCGGCGGCGCGTTCGTCGTCGTTGCCCATGATGAGAAAAATCCTGGGGAAATCGCCGGCCAGAGATGTCCGGAGCCGGGTCAATTCATCCGGCAGATAACCGGCGACGAAATCCTGGACAACCGCATGACCCCTCGAAGATCCGGCAGGGAGAAAGTCCCCGCCGATAAACACACCCTCCGGTTTTTCTTCGGCCATGACGTGAAAGAGTTTTTGATACCGATCTATTTGACCGTGCAGATCGGAGACAAAAAGGCACCTGGTCACGGTGATCTCCTATTGTCCCGGTTCCGGTGGTTCGGGGACGTGGTCGCCCCTGTTTCCATAAATTGTCATCCATTCTTCGACGACCCCGATGATTACCTCCCGCAATTGGGTTCCCTTTCCGTGAATCGGACGCAGTTCTTCCGCCAGTTCCGAATATCCCCGACTATCGAGCCAGGACGAGATGATATCGTTGTCCGAAAAGGGGGCGATCGTCTCCGGTGTAGCGGACCGTAGGGTCTTCAAGAGACCATCCAAGTCGAATATCTTGGTTCCACCTATCATGAGCGGGATATGTTGCATGCGTTGGAATTCCCGTTTCAGCGATGCCTCCAGTTCGGCGATCAAGCGTTTCCCCTTATGCCGTTGAGGCCGCAGTTTGTCCCCCAGCTCCCGGAGGCTGTGCATATAAAACCAGGTCGAGAACATGTCTCGTTCGCCATACATTTCCAGAATGGACCGCAGTTGCTCCGCCTGGGGATCATCGCTGCCCGCCCACGACAACAAGCGATACATATCCCGGATGTCCTTCAGCCGGTACAATTCCTTTCCGGCTTCGTCATGAATGACGAAATCACCGATTCCCGTGAGGTCGCGGATATATGTGCGCAGTGTTTCCAGGCTGCCCGGGTCTCCTTTGGGCAGGACGAACCCGGCGCCTGCGAATTCCGCGGCCTCAGCCGCTTTCGAGGCGATAATTATGGGGATGCGGACGTAATATCTGTTCGTCAGCCGGATCAGACTCCGTCCGGCCTCGCTGTCGACCTGTCCTGCCTTGGGAAAGAAGATGTCGGTGATGAGACAAACCACCTGATCGCCGTTGCCGTATTCCCGATAGTCCTCCCGAATCAGGGATTCGTTCTCGACGCCGAACATGAACTGGAGTGTCTCTTCGTATGTCCGGGTGATCTTTACATCCGCCCGTTGTCCGATAATATTGTACAGGATGGGCAAAAACTGCGAGGCCCAGCTCGGTTCGTCGTCCACGATGAGGAGAATGAACCGGCGGTTCTCCGAATGCTTTTCGATATTCAGATGATCTTCGGCCGCCCGCACCACCGAGGTGATGATTTTTTCAGGGGCGAATTCGTCCCGGTTGGCGGCGAAAATCAAATCGGCCTTGGCCGTGTACGGGTACTCCTTCGACGCCGCCGACGGCGGCGAGCATTGTACGAACCGATGGAACGAAAGAAGAACGATCACGACATTGCGGTTGTTGCGGCGTATCCTGTCCGTATCCACGAGGCTGAGGGTCATGTCATCCATAATGATGACCATGGCGCCATCGAACAGGATATCCGACACTGCCAGGGGGTTAGAAAGGACTTGGACATCGGCCCAGGGCATTTCGGCCTGGATGATCTCCCGTGACGCGCGCACCGCCTCGTCGGCGGCAAACAACACGACCTGTCGGATCTTGATCGGATTGATGATGCGCGGCACAAACGGTATTTCGCCGTCAGACCAGTCCGGGTTTCTTCGCGGATTCATTGTCCCACTCATTGATGCTTACTCGTTCTCGGAAACGACGACACACCGTTGGTTGATAGAATCGGCGTAGATGGAAGCCGGCCGGGGGAAAGACAGCACGTATATAGGGTCGTGCGTTTCGGGGGGGGAGAAAAACCGCGGATCAATCGTGTCCGCTGTCGGTGAAATATAGCCATAAAAGATGTTGTTACTCATGATGTTGGTCAAAAAATGCGTTCCCTGGGTGCCGTACATTCTGGCCTGCATCCGTTTCTGTTCCTCATCGTAACCGCCTTGGATCATGTACAAAAAGTGACTGCCGTAAATACCGCCGGTAAAATCGCCTTTCTCCGGCAGCGGTTCCGCCCGCCCGGCGATATCCACGCCGTATTCGAAAATGGCCACGGCCTGATCCACGTCCTTATATTCTACGCAAATGCCCCAGTCTTTGTTTTGGCTGCCGAGTCTTCCGGGGACGATGAGCACGTATTTTTCGTTTCGACTGCGCATCGCCCGGTTGATTTCGGCGATTCGATCCCGCACGTGATCGTGCCGGTCTTGGGAATACAGAAACGGCGAAATGACCACCGCATATCGGATTCCCTGCTTTATCCCGTGTCCCTGGAGACTGCGTATCGACAGATAGGTACGGTCGATCTGATTCGGAATCTCGATCGTCTCATAGTTGATTTCCGGCAAGAGAGTCAATTGGACGACGTGAAAAACCCCGTCCTCATACGGTTTCTTTCGGAAGTCGATGTTAAAGACGAATTCAATTTGAAAATGAGACGCGATTTCGGCCGAAATGGTCTGCATGATCCTTTCCAGGCCCGTCTGGAAACCGAAGTGATTGTTTTGAATCAATTCCTCGATGGTGATGACTTGGCCGTGGACGCCGAGGAGTTTGATCTTGTGGAAATTGGCGAACCGGACGTGTAGCTTTTTCATGGTTTCCAATTCCACGCCCTGCAGCTGTTCGTTCTTGGTCATATCCAGGGCGTAGAAATACTGTTGGCCGTTGCCGATTTGCATCAGTTTCAGAGGGATGGGATGGCGGATGGTCGCCATCGAGATGACCGGGAAATCATCCAGGACGGTGGCATAGCCGTGGCCGAAAGCGATTCGAGCGAATCCTTCCGTGGGATCTTGTATTTTCAACGCATGGGGAAAAAACGAGTTGGCCACACCGGAAATGTAGGGATAATAAAAGGGCCCGGCCAGGGTGTCGTCCTGGATACCTGGGATGGGATTGACGACGATGGCCATCTTTTCCTGTTCATCCCCGGCCTGTTTGGCAACAAAATGATCGTAGATACAGGCGATGGCCCTTTGTAATTGACCAAAACGGACAGAGTAGTCGTGATGGTTATTGGGAAGCATAAAAGAGATGTTTTCGCCGGCGTGTATCGCCCAGGTGTTACGATCGGATATCCCCGCTTCATTTGTCGCCGAGGACCTGACCCCTATGGGGGAGTTACCCATGTCCGCCAGGATGGCGGCGAAGACCTCATGTTCTTCTTCCCCGAATACGCCTCCGCGCTCCCGGTAACGGTCGTAGAAATCGGTCGCCAGGATATGGGTGGGAAGTTTATTCGCCCGGGGCAGGTCGCACTCGTTGATCTTGACCAGGCCGGCCCCTTTCCCGCCCATAGCCCCCGGTCCATAGACCCGCACCTCTTTATATGTTCGAACTCCGTGTATGCTCATGGGCGATGACCCGTCAATGGTTTCGCTCCGCGCCGTCGGTCATCATGTATCGTCTGAGATCCCTGCGCCTGGTCGTCATCAGGCGTCGGCTTTTGGGTTCGCCTGTTGTTTTAGTTTTTCTCTCAGAGTCTTGCGCGTGATGCCGAGGATTTCCGCCGCCTGGGTTTTGTTTCCCCCCACGCTGGCGATGACGTTGCGAATGTGCTCGATCTCCATCTCCGCCAGCGAACGATTGAGACCGGTCGTCCCCAGTACGCTATAACGCATCGGCGCGGGAAAGTCCGGGACGTCGATAACGTCACCGTCCGTTTCCGTCACCAATCGTTGAATGAGGTTTTGCAATTCGCCGATGTTCCCGGGCCAGGAGTAATTTTTGAGGACTTCCAGCGCATGATCGGAGAACCGCGGAACCGGCCGGCCGATCTCTTTCGAGAGCTTCGTCAGGTAATGCCGGGCCAGAAGCACCACATCATTGCCCCGTTCCCTCAGGGCGGGGACAGAGATGGTGTTCATACTCAACCGGATGAACAAGTCTTCCCTGAAAGCGCCCTTGTCCACCAACGCGCGCAGGTTCTTGTCCGAATCCGCGATCACCTGGAAATTTGTCGGGCGGACATCAGCCGATCCGATCTCCCGGTATTGCCTGTCCTCCAGCAGTCGGAAGAGTTTGGTTTGCATGGCATAAGATAGGTTTGAGACCTCTTTCAGGTATAACGTACCCCCTTCGGCGAACTGCAGGAAGCCCATCCGCGTTTCCATCGCGCCTGCGCCGGTGCTTTGGCGGTACCCATAAAGTTGCTTTTCGCAGTATTCATCCGGATTGCCCATGCAATTGACGGTCACGAAGGGAGCCTCGGCCCGCGAACCGGAATAATGTATGGCCCTGGCAATGAGTTCCTTCCCGGTTCCGTATTCCCCGGTAACGAGAACCGGGGTGGCGCCGGCGGCGGCTTTCGAAACGGCCTTCAGCACCTTCTGCATGGCCTCGGATTCGCCGACAATGCCGAGCGTATCCGCAATCCGCCGATCGATCTGAATACTGCCCACTCTGCGCAAGGCGAGCTTTTCCATCACCCGATCAACCGCGGCCAGGAGTTCTTCACGGGTAAACGGTTTGGGTAGATACTCTTCGGCCCCCGACTTCACGGCGGCTACCGCTCCCTCCACGCTGGGATACCCGGTGATCATCATCACTTCCGACTCTTTCAAGTTCTCCCTGATGTGCCGAACCAAATCCAGCCCGGAGATGCCGGGCATCTTGAGGTCGGTAATAACCAGGTCGACCCGTGTCCCCTCCAGAAGTTTGAGAGCCTCAGCCACACCAACGGCCCCAAGGACTTCATATCCCTGCGACGAGAGAATCCGCTGGAGCAATTCACGTGTATCGGCGGAATCATCCACTATAAGCAATCGTCCTTTGGAATTGTTCCGAGCCATATCCTCATTACTCCTTGGCGTTCGCGGGACCATTCAAGGGAAGGCGCACTTCAAAAGTTGAGCCCTTCCCCACCACGCTGTTTACGGTTATCGACCCTCCGTGGGCCGAGATGATACCGTGGACCACGGCGAGCCCCAAGCCGGTACCCTGCCCGACATCCTTCGTGGTGAAAAAGGGAATAAAGAGTTGTTTCTGGACTTCGGCATTCATCCCGATGCCGGTATCTTCTACGGTCATATAGACGTTTTCGGCGTCGGAGCGGGTCCGTATGGTCAGTTTCCCACCCTGCGGCATTGCCTGAACGGCGTTCACGGCCAGATTCACCAGCACCTGATAGAGTTGCGACTGGTCGGCCAAAAACTGGGGCAAGCCATCCTCCAATTCCCGAATGATGACGATCCCTTCCTTGGCGCAACGGGATTCCAGAAAATATAACCCCTCACTGATGAGCTGATTGAAATCGCACTTGGCTTTCCTGGCCGGCATCTGCCGCGTAAACAGCATGAGTTTGCGGATAATCTCGCGGGCGTGGAGGGAGGCATTGATGATCTTTTCCACGTCCCGGGCGGCCTGATTCGACAAATCCGGGGAGCCTTTGAGAAGCTGGGCAAATCCCAGAATGGCGACAAGGGGTTCGTTCAATTCGTGAGCCACACCGGCGGACAGTTGTCCCACTGTCGCCAACCGGTCGGCGTGACGAAGCTGTTCCTGGAGCCGGGCGGTTTCCTGTTCAGTCTCCCAATGCTCAACGATAAGCCCGACCTGCCGGGCGATTTCGTTGATGAGGTTTCGTTCT
>JAQVRW010000131.1 GCA_028700875.1 Candidatus Zixiibacteriota bacterium
CCGACGGCAAAGCTTCCGCCTTGACTATCCGGACGGTTTCCAAAGGCGTTTCACGGTAAGAGGCATCCACGTCCCAGGCGTCCCAGTCATTGGGGCGGTCTTCATATAAGGTCAGCAGGTTGCCCGGGCGTTCGGGGATGACGATGTCGCGGCCGAGAGTCTTGTCAAAACATCGGAGCAGCGTCCCTTGCGGGTTGAACTCATATCGCACCAATTCATTTTCCAGAATCAGACCATCCGCCGAAGCAACAGGATTCCCTTTTAACGGGGCCTTGACCAAAGTCACGAATGAATACGGCGGCACGTTGACGTGAACCACGACGCGGTCATGCTCGATCTGGAGGGGGAGAACGGTGCCGTCGGCAAGGGTCGCGGTACAGCCCTTCCATCCATCCGGGAGGAGCAAGGCGCCTTCATAGGGACAATGCAGGGTATTGAATAGAGTGAGGCAGTTCTCGTCTTTCCGGAAGAGCATGTCGGCGGCGCTTTTCATTAAAGTGTCGCATTGGCCCAAAGCCTCCCGATATTGTTCGCTCGTCACGCGATAAACCCGCCAGATGCAGGAGCCGGGGATGATGTCGTGAAATTGGTTGATGAGCACGGTCTTCCAGATACTGTCGAGCTGCTGGTGCGGATAACGGTCGAGTGGTAGACAGGAGCAGAGCATTTCCAAAGCCCGCAGTTTGTGTTCAAGGCATCGATTGGCCCATTTGACAAACGCCTGCGTCGTCAACGTACCCCGGTGAAGCTCCAGATACAATTCCCCGACCCAGGTGGAAAGCTCGTCTTGATGCCGGGCCAGACGGTCGAAAAACTCGCGGGCGTAGCCGAACCGAACCCTGGGCGCGCCTTCCAGATCAGCCATTCGCCGCCCCATCTCGATCTGCTCTTCTTTGGGACCCCCACCGCCATCGCCGACGCCGAACAGGCTAAGAAATTCGTCAAGATGATCTTTCTCTCTGAAGATATCCTGCGCCGCCCTCATGGATTCCGCCGTCAACGGGCCGTTGTAGTTGTTCTCGGGCGGGAAATGAGCCAGGACGGCGCTGCCGTCGATTCCCTGCCAGTTGAAGGTATTATGGGGAAAGTCGTTGATCTGGTTCCAGGATAGTTTCGTGGTCAAAAAGCAGGCAATGCCGCTTTGGCGCAGGATTTGGGGCAAAGCCGCCGAATAACCGAAGGCATCCGGCAGCCAGAGATTGTCGACATCGACGCCGAATTCATCCCGAAAGAAATTCTTGCCGTGCAGAAGCTGCCGCACCAGCGATTCGCCGCCGGTGACGTTGCAGTCGGCCTCGACCCACATCCCCCCCTGCACCTCCCAGCGCCCCGCCTTTATCGCCGCCTTGATCCGCTCGTACAGTTCCGGGTATCGCTCTTTGACGAAAGCATAGTGCTGAGCCTGCGACGCGCCGAAAACATAATCGGGATACCGCTCGATCAAATCCAACTGCGTGGCAAAGGTGCGGGCGCATTTGCGGATCGATTCCTGTACCGGCCAGAGCCAGGCGGTGTCGATATGGGCGTGGCCGACGGCGGTTACCGACAGGCTCGACGCCTCGGCCGGTTGGGACATTAGCGGAGTTAGAATGTCCCGAAAGGCGCGCGGATCGTCCCCCTGCCGAGCGAAGGCGTTGAGCCCTTTGACGGCAGTCCGGATGATGCGGGCGCGGCGTACGCTCTTTTCCGGCAGGCTCTTGATCAGGCCGAGCAGGACACGCAGGTCGAGCGTCAACTCCCACATATCGGTGTCAAAGATGCCCAGGTGTATGGAATTGATTTTGGCGTCGTAATACCCGTAGCGGTTGGTCGATTGGGGGCCGGGATCGAGGTCGCAGAACATGCCGAACAGACCGTTGGCCGCCGCCTCGACCCAGAGGTCGACTTCCTCGCCTCCGGAGCACGGCTCATACAATCGGACGATATCCCGTCCGAAATCGGTGTCAAATACCGATCCGTTGGTGATCCCTTGAAGAATTCTCCCGTCCGGCCGCACGACGAGACCTTCGCCACCGAGATCCAGCCGGGCTACGACGGTACGGCCGCGCCACGATGCCGGAACGGCGCCGGCCAGATGAAACCAGGCGCTTTCCCATGTCCGCCCCCAAATTTCACCGGGCTGGATGGGAACATACGAGAGTTCATTTCGCCGTTCAAAGCCGACCGGATCGACGGTCCGGGCGTAAACGGCCGCCAATGGCACCGATTCGCAGATGATGCTCTGCACTGCGCGGGTGTAAAAGCGCTCGAGACGCCGGATGGCGATAAGGGTCTCTTTCTGATTCACACGATATCTCCAACTTACGATTGCTGATCCGTCTGTTGATCCGGGACGGAAACGAAACCATCGTCCCGATCATCCCGATCCGATGTCTCCAGCCGTTTATTCATGCGCCGCAAGTCCCGGAAGCCCCCAATCAAAAACCACAGAATAACGAACACCGATACGCCCACATATATGGCCAGGTAGATGCGCCAGAAACGAAACCAGGAATCGTCGCTTACCTCGTGGGTCAGACTGTAAATCGTGCCGACGATAAAGACCAGGAGCCAGCCGCCGTTCCAAACGTAATTGAGGATATAAATGATTTTGTCGCCGCGCGTGAATTCCTTGCCCATGCCGAGCACTTTCCAGCCTTTCGCGGGGGCCTCGCTGACGATATTCGTTTCACCGGCAATGGCGTATTTCCCCCGATGAAGCAACTTGTCCAAATTGTATTCCCGCTGCTTTCCGATAAGGGAAACGACCACATACACGAGCGACGCCCCCGCCATGCTGATCCCCCAGAACCACTGGCCGTTGATAAAGAAATCGGGAATGATTTGGTGGATGATGATCCCGGCGACGGCAATCCCCGAACCGGTGATCATGGACGCCCAGGCGGCCGCGGTCGTGCCGCGTTTCCAATAAAGCCCGCCGATAATCACGGCCCCGGAGCCGCCGGCGAAAATGGCGCCGGTGATGGCGAAAAAGAGGAAGATGTATTCGCTTTGTTTGAAAATCAGGCTGAAGAAGAAAGCGAACACCCCGACCGACACGATGGCCCAGCGCAGAACCCGTAAGTGGGTTTTGGGTTCGAACGATTTCTTGCGCAGGGGCATGATGACGTCCTGTACGATGATAGTTCCCCAGGAATGCATGTAGGCGTCCAGGGTGCTGATACTCGCCGCCAGCATCATTGCGGCAAAGGCCCCGATCAGCCCACGCGGGAGGATGTGGGTAAGCACCAATGGCACCTTAAGCTGGCTCTGAACCGCCGCCCCATCTATCCCGGAAAGGGTCTTGCTAACGGAGTCGGCGATGGCGGAGAAGTCCGGATGGTTGAGCACGGTGTAGGCCACGATCGGCACGAACAAAAACATGATGTACATCGGCAGATTGCGCAGCGACGTGAGAACGCCGGCCATCTTGGCCTCATGGGCGCTTTTGGCCGACGAGTTGTACCCCTGCGTTCCCTGCCAGGACATAGTGCCGTAGATGACGCCGACGATGCCGACCAGAAAGTACCAGAAGTTGAAATCCTCCACCTGGCTGGTCTTGAACGGATTGATAAGGGAGGCATCTTGTGGCGCCGAAGCCAGAGCCTGTTGGATATGGCCCCAATCGAAAGAAAGATAGAAATAGATCACCAGGGCGATGAACACGCCATACACCAAAACCCCCTGGAAGAAATCGGCGTAGATCACCGACACCTGGCCCCCGCTCAGGACGAAATAGAGCGATACCCCGAGGAGGAAGATCATCATGAGCGGAAAGACGGCGACGTTAAGGCCGAAAATCGAGATGGTCTCCGGCAGGCCGCAGAAATAGATGAAAAATCGCGCTTCCACCGCCGGGAAGATGCCGAAATTCACGATGCCGGAGATGAAGGCGACAAGACCGGTGAAGATGCGGAATTCGCGGCTGTAGCGCATTTCGAAATATTGGGCCAACGTCAGCGACCGGGTCTGGCGGAAACGGTAGATGACCCACCCCGAGACCGTTATGATCAACACGACCAGGGCGGTGGTCATCCCCCACCAGGAGAGGGAAAAGCCGGCGATCAGGTTCATCTCCAGATTGCCGACCACGGTGATGGCGCCGATGCCGGCCGCGCCGCTGGCGACGCATAAAACATAACGCCCGGCCGACCTTCCGGCCGAAAGGAAATCGGCCACACTTTTCATGACTCTCCGGCCGGCTTCCACGGAAAGAATCATCAGTCCGAGGGAGACGAAGACGATTACCCAATCAAGAACGCTGAGATTCTTTACTGCTCCATGCTGTTTTCATGCACCCTGATGCTTGTCGTACCCTGCCCGGCGCGGCCGCAGTTCTCTTTTTCACCGCCCAAAATAATCAAATCACTTGTTTTCCTGAGTCAGCCGGCCGTCCTGAACGATCGAAAGATGCGTCTTGCCGTCGCTGCTGACCGCTCGCGCCTCGAATTGACAGGCCGTCGCCTCGAGTTTCGGCGGCCATTGAAATCCGGCCGGAGAAATGGCGTCAAGTTCCAGGTTGGCGACATCGGACGTGTACGTCCCGTGGCAGAGGTAGCAGTTACGCTCGGCATAGTAGAGTTGCCGAAGCGCCCACCGGGCCGAATCAACCGGGTCGGGCGTAAAGGCGACGGGCTCTGCCCCCACGACGGCCGTCGTAAACTGCACCATCCCCCACATTTCGGGGTAATGCATCGCGATCAACCCTTGCGGTGACCAGACCCAGTTATGTTCGGGAAAGGATTTGCCGGTCGCCGGGTCGACCATCTTGACATATTGGCCGTCTTTCGCTTCCGCCTGCCACTCTACGCGGGAAAAATTAATCTTCCACTGATCGCCGTTTCCCGGCGGCGTCGATCGGTGCGCGCATTCGGCCAGCACGGCCCAGGGGAAGGCAATCTCAACGCTCCAGCCGGAATCGACATCCCCCGGCCGGTTGCAGGTGCCGTGGACAGCCACGGCCGTCTTCAATCCCTGTATATCCCAGGTGTTGACCGCCGGGCCGCCGTCGCGGTATGGTTTCAGAAGCAGAAGATCCCAAACGGTATTGAAGGCGTTCAGTTCCAGTTCATAGTACTCATGGGTATCCATGTCGGGATCGATAAACACTTCGAAATCATTGTCATGATAAATGACGGCATCCCGCCGGGTCAGCGAGGCCCAGACGTCCGGTTCCTGCAATTCGGCGCCGACATACAGGAAAGTGGAATCCCACAAAAGCCTGGCGCGCGTCTTCAAAGAAGGAGCCGGCTTGAGGTCCCCCTCGATATCGACAAACTCCTCCGTCCACGGAGTCTTTTGCCACGACAACTCATCCAGGTTGCCATCGATCGTCATCGGTTGATCGGTGCGGTAGCACACATACTGCCGCGGGGCATAAGGAATTTTCGGAACCGGCAAAGATTCAGCCGACGACGTTGCCGGCGGGGTTTCGTGATGTTTCTGACAGCCGACGGGAAGCAAAATAGTTATAAGCAACGCCGGCAAAGCAAAAAGCAAGACAGATTTTCTACACTCGATCACAAGCATCCAGCAATTCCCGCACCGTCGTGGTGGCCAGACCGACGCAGGTGTCGGCCGCGCCATAGTAGACCAAAAGTTCGGTGTCATCGTCAACAGGTGTATCCTGATCGCGATCTGCCGGAACCAGGCCGGTCGGAAAGACCACATTCGGCACCTGTCCGGTCAATTCATAAAGTTCGCGCGGTTCCAATATATTGTATTTGCTTCGCCCGATGACTTTGCCCGGATCGTTGAGATCGAGCAAAACCACTCCGGCCTGATAGATATTGCTTGCACCGAAGTGCGTGGCGACGCCATGGTAGATATGCAACCATCCCCGGCCGGTTTTGACCGGCGGCGGTCCCGAACCGATCAGCTCGTCCCAATAATGAAAACGCCCGCTCATCACCATTTTGCATGGCGTCCAATGTAACAGGTCGGACGACAGCGCCAGCTCGATCTCGCTGCCGCTGGCGACGCCGCCGTCCAGCCGCGTTCGGTTGGGCCGGTAAAGCATGGCATATTCCCCACCGATCTTTTCGGGGAAAAGCACGGCGTTACGCGCGTCGCCTTCCAGGGGCACGCCCAGAAACTCGTACTGTTGAAAATCCGCCGTCCTGGCCAAACCGATCCGGCAGCCGTTATCGGTGTCGATGGCCAGGGTGATATAGAACAATCCGTCGATCCGGGTTATCCGCGGGTCATAGATATGGTATGCCCGGCAGCCCAGCTTCTCCAGACCGTGAAACTGAATCGGCTCGCCGGAAATCGTGAAATCGATTCCGTCGCGGCTGAAAGCCGGCAGAAGGTATGTCTCCCGCCCCCGGTTCTGGACCCGGAGAAGCAGGACGATCTGATCACCCCAGCGCGCGGCGCCGGGATTAAAGACCGAAGAAACATCATTCAACATTGGTGTAAGGCAGGGTATTTCACCGCGACTTATGAGGGGATTCTGCAGATATCGCTTCATGTATACTATTTGATGTACACTCTTTTGACCAGTATAAACGGCCTCCTCTCAAATGACAAGCGGTTTTTTGCCCGGCTGACCGGCCGACACCTCTGCATCTGACCTGAAAAAGTCCCGCCTGATGGCTATGCCGAAATGAGACCCGGACGAACGTCCGGGTCACCCGTCCGGCACGGTCTTTCACGCGCGTTTGGTTTGGTTTCGTTTCGCCTCTCTTATGGCATCCAGACTCCAGAGCCCCCCGCCCGCGAAAGAAATATAGAGCCAGACGAAGCAGTACAGAGCCGCCGACGTCCCGTTGTTGACGACCGGCCAAAAGCTCTGCGGGAAGTGAAACTGGAAATAGGCGACAGCCATTTCACCCGACAAAATAAAAGCAACGGGGCGGGTGAACAACCCTACCAATAACAGCAGGCCCCCGAAGAACTCAAGAACGCCGCCAATGCCAATTTGTGAAAACAGCGACGCGGTCGCGCCGTTCGGAGGCATTCCGACCGGGATAGCAAACAGCTTCATCGCGCCGACCTCGACGAACATGAGTGCCGCCACGATGCGCAATATGCTCAGCATTTGCGGTGCACGAGCCGACCATTTTGAGATCGGTACCGGCATGTTCATAGCGTCTCCTATAATTTCAGTTCTCGGAAACAATTGTCCGAGTCGTCCAAAGAATTTCCGAAATTATTCAACCATATAATTGGATATACGCATAGACCGATAACGCTGATGGGCAATTCTCAAGTAATGCACCGATTGGTTGATTCCAATTCGTGAAGGCACGCCGGCCGCCTTAACTTTACTTTTGACCCCAAATTCGCTCGCCAATGGTTGTCTACCTTAGTTTTGTTGAAGTGGGCCACAGGCCCTTAGGTATAATTACTTGAACCCACCCGCCATCCGCCTTCGGCGGATTTTGGGTGGGGCACCCCGTTTGTCCGTAAACCGCGATCACAGATTGCGGCTATGCACCGGGTGCCAAACGCGTGATCGTCCGAATTTCATTTACATGCAATTGGGCGCGTAGCCCCCCTTGAACATATAATTGATTAAGAATATCGCATCCCCGATGTTGATTCTATTATCGCAGTTGGCATCGGCATTCTCGAGGGGATTGGGAACCGGGCCGCCTCGGAAAATATAGGCGATTATATGAACCGCATCGCCGACGTTGATGACTCCGTCGCCGTTGGCATCGCCCATAATTGTCGACGACGGTGAATACTTGACGACCGTCAGGTACTTACCATCATATGTCGAGTGGCTATAGCCGGCGGCATACACATTGCCCGATCCATCCAAGCCGATATCGTTCCCACTATTATAGTAATCGCCGGGTGAATATCGGCGAGCCCATGCATGAGTTCCGTCGGCATTGAGTTTGATCGTGAAGAAATCGCCTTTCCCCATCGCTCTTTCGCTATACCCGGATATATAAATTGAACCGGAGCCGTCAACGGCCATGGCGTTGGGCGAATCGTCCCACCCTTTATAGTCGTATCGGGACACCCATAGAAGATCGCCATCGGGGGAGTATTTTATCGTAGCGAAATCCTGCCCTTGGCCATCG
>JAQVRW010000132.1 GCA_028700875.1 Candidatus Zixiibacteriota bacterium
CGACCGGACGACAAAACGACCAAACATATTATTCGATATACGGTTAGGGAGTTAGGATGAGAGGGCCCAAAGCATATAAGAACTTCATCAAAGGTGAGTGGGTCAAATCACGGACGAATAAAACGTTCGAAGATATTAATCCGGCCAACACGGATGATGTCGTTGGCATATTTCAACAATCCGATCAGCGGGATGTCAATGATGCGCTGAACGCGGCGGCCGAGGCGTACAAGAAATGGCGCCTAGTTCCGGCGCCCAAGCGGGGCGAGATTCTATATCGCGTCGCCCAAAGGATTGTTAAGGATAAGGAGCGGCTGTCCCGCGACATGACCCGCGAAATGGGGAAAGTCCTGGTGGAAACGCGGGGGGACGTTCAGGAAGCGATCGACATGACCTTTTACATGGCCGGCGAGGGGCGGCGGCAGTTTGGTCAGACGATTCCCTCCGAGTTGCCTGAAAAATATGCCATGACGATGCGTCAGCCATTGGGCGTCTGCGTGATGATCACGCCGTGGAATTTCCCGATGGCGATTCCGTCCTGGAAGATGATGCCGGCGCTGATTATGGGAAACACCGTGGTGGTCAAACCGGCGACCGACACGCCGTTGTCGGTGTTCAATCTGGTTCAGATCATGCACGAGGAAGGTATCCCGGCGGGCGTGGTTAATATGGTGACCGGTTCCGGCGGAGCGGTGGGGATGCCGTTGATCAACGACAAGCGGGTCGGTTGCATTTCCTTCACCGGTTCGACCGAAATCGGACGGAAGATTTCCGAGGCCTGCGCGCCCGAGTTCAAGCATTGCCACCTCGAGATGGGGGGCAAAAACTGCATCATGATCATGGATGATGCCAATATCGATTTGGCCGTGGACGGCGCGTTGTGGGGCGCCTTCGGCACCACCGGGCAGCGCTGCACCGCTTCCTCGCGGATCATCATCCACAAGAAGGTATATAACAAATTTGCAGCCAAGTTCGTGGAGCGGGTCAAATCTCTGAAGGTCGGCGATGGTCTCGATCCGTCTATCCAGATGGGTCCAGCGGTTTCCGAATCGCAGATGAATTCCGTCCTCGATTACATGCGGATCGGTAAGGAAGAGGATGGGGCCAAGCTGCTGTGCGGCGGCGGCCGTTTCACCGGCGGCAAATACAACAAGGGTTGGTTCACCATGCCGACCGTGTTTGGCGACGTCCGGCCGGGGATGCGGATATTCCATGAAGAAATATTCGGGTCGGTGACCGATCTGATTCCGGCCAAGGATTACGACGAGGCAATCGAGCTGGCCAATAATTGCGCTTATGGCCTGTCGGCCTCGATCTATACACAGGATATCAATCTGGCTTTCAGGGCTATGCGCGACGTGTATACCGGTATTTTCTATGTCAATGCGCCGACGATTGGCGCGGAGACACATTTGCCGTTCGGCGGCACCAAGCATACCGGCAACGGTCATCGCGAAGCCTGCGTCCAGGCGCTGGAAGTCTTCTCGGAATGGAAATCGGTGTATGTCGATTTCTCCGGGACGATTCAGCGGGCGCAGATCGACAATATATAGGCTTGACGTGAGAAACGACAGACAGACATGGTTATGATGGTCAATCCGACGGCGGGCTGGGATCAGTTTCTGGTCCGCTTTATCTGGAACGCATCCGCGATATAGAGCGAGGTGCGCCTGGAAACGGATGACTGAAACTGAACATGAAATCGACAAACAACGGAGTATTCATATGGCACGCAGAAAATTGATCATTATGGGAGCCGCCGGACGCGATTTCCATAATTTCAATACCCTCTATCGCGACAACGCGGATGTCGAAGTCGTGGCCTTTACGGCCACGCAGATTCCCGATATCAGCGGACGCAGGTACCCGGCTGTGCTGGCGGGGAAACTGTATCCCAAGGGCATCCCGATCTACGAGGAAAAGGAACTTCTCTCCCTGATCAAGAAGCACAACGTGGACGAAGTTCTCTTTTCCTATTCCGACGTCACCTTCGATTACATCATGACGAAAGGTTCGGAAGTGATCGCCGCCGGGGCGGCGTTCTCGATCGCGGGCGGCGCGCCCACGATGGTGAAAAGCAAGAAACCGGTGGTGGCGGTATGCGCCTCCCGAACCGGCGCCGGAAAATCGCAAACCACGCGGCGCGTCTGTCAGGTCCTGCAGCAGTTGGGCAAGAAGGTCGTGGCGATTCGTCACCCCATGCCGTACGGCGATCTGGCCAAGCAGGCTTGCCAGCGGTTTGCCACTTATGCCGATCTGGACAAACACGAGTGCACGATCGAAGAGCGGGAAGAGTACGAGCCGCATATCGACCGCGGCGTGGTCGTGTACGCCGGCGTCGATTATGAGATGATCCTGCGTCAGGCCGAAAAGGAAGCCGACGTGATCGTCTGGGATGGCGGGAACAACGACATGTCGTTCTACCAGGCCGATCTCTACATCACCGTCGTGGATCCGCACCGACCGGGCCATGAACTGGCTTATTATCCCGGTTTCACCAACGTGCTTCTGGCCGATATCGTGGTCATCAACAAGATAGACTCGGCTCATCCCGAGGACGTCGAGACGGTGCGGGCCAACGTCCGCATGGTCAACCCCAAAGCCGTTATCGTCGACGCCGCCAGCCCGTTGACCGTGGATGACCCGCAAGCCATCCTGGGCAAGAAGGTGCTGGTCGTCGAAGACGGCCCTACGCTGACGCACGGCGAAATGACCTATGGCGCGGGCGTCGTCGCCGCCGAGAAATTCGGCTGCGCCGAGTTGGTGGACCCGCGGCCGTTCACGGTCGGAACCATCACCAAGACGTTCGAGAAATACCCCGATATCGGGACGCTGCTTCCGGCCATGGGGTATTCCGGCCAGCAGGTGAAGGACCTCGAGAAGACCATCAACGCCGTCAAGTGCGATTTGGTGATCATCGGGACCCCGATCGATCTGCGCCGCGTCTTGACCGTCAAGCATCCGATGGTGCGGGTCATGTATGATCTGCAGGAAATTGGCCATCCCGACCTGTACGAACTTCTGGCGGCGAAGTTCAAGACGGCGGGCAGGAAAAAATAGCGACCATGGCCACAACGGAAAACAACAACCGGCGGGCGGTCGTCGCCCTGGGGGGCAACGCCATCACGGTCAAGCATCTCGAGGACACGATCGCCAATCAATTCGCCAATACCCGCCGGTCGTTGACGTCGATTGTGGAATTGGCCCGCCAGGGGTATGATCTTTGTATCACCCATGGCAACGGGCCGCAAGTGGGCAACGCCTTGCTGCGGGTCGAGCTGACCCGCGGCAAAGCCCCTGTTCTGCCTTTGGGTATCTGCGTCGCGGATACCGAGGGAGGCATGGGGTACATGATCGAGCAGTCGCTGCAAAACCGTCTCGACAAGGAAGGTATCCGGCGCACGGTCTGCACCATCATCTCGCAGATGGTCGTGGATCCCGATGATCCCTCGATCAAGAACCCGACCAAATATGTCGGGCAGTTTTATACCGAAGCGGAAGCCAAAGCGCTGGGAGCGGAGCAGGGGTGGGCGGTCAAGAAGGACGCCGACCGGGGCTGGCGCAGGGTGGTCCCCTCGCCGATTCCGCTGACCTGCGTGGAAAAAGACGCCATCCGTCTTTTATTGGACAATCATTTTATCGTCGTCGCCGCCGGCGGCGGCGGTATTCCGGTTTATGTCGATCCCAAGCTTGGATACGAGGGGGTCGATGCCGTCATCGATAAAGATCGCGCATCGGCCATGCTGGCCCGCGAGATCGGAGCGGAATTCCTGTTGATCCTGACCTCTGTCGATCAGGTGGCGGTGAATTTCGGAAAACCGAACCAATCCTGTCTTGGGGAGGTGACGGTATCCGAGTTGGAACGGTACTATCGGGAAGGGCATTTTCCGCCCGGTTCGATGGGGCCCAAGGTCGAAGCGGCCATCGATTTTATTCGTAATGGCGGCCGTGAAGTCATCATTACCTCGCTCGATCTGGCCGCGGAGGCAGTGGCCGGCCGGGCCGGAACGAGAATTTATCCTGAATAGGGCGTATACGTTTGAAGGACGAAGTGGTGCGGGAGATATTGCGAGAGGGCCGTCTCTATGAAGTGGGCGGGTGTGTCCGCGATGCCCTGTTGTACCACCTGCCGGAGGTCAAGGACCGCGATTACCTGGTCTGCGGCATTCCTTTCGAACGGCTCACGCAAATCCTGAAACGGTACGGACGCGTTGATCTGGTGGGGCGGTCGTTCGGCGTCATCAAGTTCACTCCTCAGGGCGCCAACGGCATCTATGACGTCTCGTTGCCTCGGCGGGAGCGTTCCACCGGATCAGGGCATACCGATTTCGAGGTTGATTTCGATCCTTCCCTGGGTGTGAAAGAGGACCTGGGCCGCCGTGATTTCTCGATCAACGCCATGGCCCGCGATATGGCCGACGGCGTCCTGATCGATCCTTTCGACGGGCAAAAGGACCTGAACGACCGGATCATCAGGATGGTCGCGCCCGATTCCTTCACCGAAGACCCCCTGCGGATGCTGCGCGCGATGCAGTTCGCCGCCCGGTTCGAGTTTACCATCGAACCGGCCACCTATGAGGCGCTGGTCGCCAACGCCGATCTTATCACGACCGTTTCTCCGGAACGGGTCGCCGAAGAGTTGAACAAGATGTTGGTCCGGGCGGTTCGTCCCTCGATCGGGTTGCGCTTGATGCTTCACACCGGGTTGTTGCATCATATTCTGCCGGAACTGGAACCGACCGTGGGATGTGAGCAACCGGGGGGATACCACGCCTACGACGTTTTCGAACATACCGTCCGTATTGTCGACGCCTGTCCGCCGCGATTGCATTTGCGGTTGGCGGCGCTGTTCCACGATATTACCAAGCCGCGCCACAAGCGGCCAACGGCCGACGGCGCTTCATTTTACGGCCACGAGATCAGCGGTGCAGAAACGGCCAAACAAGTTCTCAAGCGGTTACGTTATTCTACTGATATAATTAAGGACGTGACGCTATTGATAGAACGGCATATGTTCACGACGGACGTGGGGGCCAAGGGTTTACGGCGGTTCATCCGCAGAATCGGCCAGCGGCTGATACCCGATCTGCTGGACTTGCGGCGGGCCGATGTCGTCGCCCAGGGGATGGGGGGCGTCACCGCCGATGTCGACCGGATGGAAGAGGCCATTCGCGAGGAAATCGAACGGAAACCGCCGTTCGGGCGTTCCGATCTGGCCATCAACGGGCAGACGATCATGAATTCGTTTCACTTGGACGCATCGCCCCTGATCGGCGATGTGATCAATTACCTGATGGAGAAAGTACTGGATGATCCGGCCGAAAATCAACCCGATATCCTGCTGCGGCACGCCGGGGAGTTTTTGCGTAATAAAGGATACGACCAGAATGTCAAGTAACGACATGGAGCGGTTAGATGAAGATTCATGAGTATCAGGCCAAGGAAATCTTTCGCGCCGCCGGAATCCCGGTTCCACCGGGACGGGTGGCTGCCACGGTCCAGGAGGCGGTTCAGATCGCCGATGAAATTGCCCGCCCGGTGATGGTCAAGGCGCAGGTCCACGTCGGTGGACGAGGCAAAGCCGGCGGTATCAAGTACGCCGAGAACCTGGAAGCGGCCAAAATCTGGGCCCAGAGAATCCTGGGCATGGATATCAAAGGTCTGACGGTCAAGAAAGTCCTGGTGACCGAGGCGACCGAGATCGCCACCGAGACGTATCTCGGCATCATCCTCGACAGAGTTACCAAGAAACCTGTCATCATGATCTCCGGCGCGGGCGGCATCGACATCGAAGAAGTGGCGGCCAAGACCCCGGAGAAGATTCATAAGCTGACCGTCGATCCGCAACTGGGGCTTTTGCCCTACCAGGCGCGGACGCTGGCCTTCAAGGTCTTCCGCGATATCAGCCTGGTGCGCCAGGTGACCGACATTATCATGAAACTCTATGACGTCTACTGGAAGGTCGATGCCTCGCTGGTCGAAATCAACCCGCTGGTGACGACGCCGATCAACCAGGTGATCGCGCTCGACGCCAAGATCAATATCGACGACAACGGCCTGTACCGGCATCCGGAGATCGAGGCGATGCGCGACCCTGACGCCGAGAATCCGGCCGAAGTGGAGGCGCGCGAAGCCGGCCTGAGCTTTATCAAGCTCGACGGCAACATCGGCTGCATCGTCAACGGCGCCGGGCTGGCCATGGCTACCATGGACCTGGTCAAGCATTATGGCGGCGAACCGGCCAACTTTCTCGATATCGGCGGCTCCTCCAACCCGGAAAAGGTGTTGACGGCGATGCGAATTATTCTCCGCGAGCCGGGCATCCGGGCCGTCCTGATCAACATCTTCGGCGGCATTACCCGGTGCGACGACGTCGCCACCGGCATCGTGGCGGCCTTCCGCGAATTGCATCCGACCATTCCCGTGGTCGTCCGTTTGACCGGCACCAACGAGGCGGCGGCGCGCAAGATTCTGAAGGAAGTGCAACTGGAAACCGCCCCGACATTGGACGCCGTCGTCCAAACAGCCATCAAACTAGCCGGCCTGAGCGAGGAGTAGGAGGAGAGTATGGCGATTTTCATCGATAAGAAGACTCGTCTGGTGGTGCAGGGAATCACCGGGCGCGACGGCGCCTTCCACGCCCAGCAAATGAAAAAGTACGGCACCAACGTCGTGGCCGGTGTCACGCCCGGTAAGGCCGGGGCCAAGGTCGACGGCATCCCGGTTTTCAACAGCGTGGCCGACGCGGTGAAGGCCACCGGCGCCAATACCTCGGTCATTTATGTTCCTCCGGTCTTCGCGATCGATTCCATTTACGAGGCGGCTGATGCCGGGATCGACACGATCGTGTGCATCACCGAGGGTCTCCCTGCCAACGACATGATGAAAGTGTATCATTACCTCAAGGCCAAAGGCGTCCGCCTGATCGGCCCCAACAGCCCCGGCCTGATATCTCCCGGACTGTCCAAGGTCGGCATCATTCCCGGCACGATCTGCACTCCCGGCCCGATCGGGGTGGTCTCGCGCAGCGGCACCTTGACCTATGAAGTCATCTTCGCGCTTACCTCCGCCGGCTTGGGCCAATCCACCTGCATCGGCATCGGCGGCGACCAGGTCATCGGCACCAATTTCATCGACGTTCTGACCGCGTTCGAGGCCGACAAGGCCACCAAGGCGGTGGTCATGATCGGCGAAATCGGCGGGGCCGATGAAGAAGAAGCGGCCGCCTTTGTCGCCAAAAAGATGAGCAAGCCGGTGGTGGCCTTTATCGCCGGCCGCACGGCGCCTCCGGGCAAACGGATGGGACACGCCGGGGCGATCATCTCGGGCAGTTCCGGCACGGCCGCCGACAAGGTGACGGCGCTGAATGCCGTCGGTATTCCCGTGGCAACCTCGCCTCTGGATATCCCCGGTCTGGTGACCGAACGGCTCAAGACCTTCCGGGCCGGGGCGAAGAAGGCGGGTGCAAAAAAAGGCAAGGCTCCCAAGAAAGCCGTCAAACCGGCTGCCGCCAAAAAGAAACCGGCGGCGAAGAAAGCCCGCGGAAAGCGGTGAGGAGATAATCATGGCCGAAAAGAAATCCGAAGAGAAGGTTGGTCAGCAGCCGGCGCCCGAAAAGAAAGTCACTTATCCCTTTCAGGAAGGGAAAGGACTACCGCCGCTGAACCTTTATCTGCACTGGTGCAAGGCCTGCAATATCTGCATCAGTTTCTGCCCGCAAAAGGTATTCGATCCGGACCGGGAGGGTAAACCGATCGTGGCCCGTCCGGAGAAATGTACGCAGTGCGGCATATGCTGGCTGCATTGCCCGGATTTCGTGATAACCTCAAACTACAAGTGAGGATATCGGTATGTCGAATGATAATACTCCCGTCCGTCGGTTGATGCAGGGGAACGAGGCTTGCGCCCTCGGGGCGATTTACGCCGGGTGCCGCTTTTTCGGCGGTTATCCCATCACCCCGTCCACCGAGATCGCCGAAGGAATGGCCAGGATGC
>JAQVRW010000133.1 GCA_028700875.1 Candidatus Zixiibacteriota bacterium
TCGAAATAGGTGTTTTCGTCCTGGCCGGCCGGATACGGAGTCGACGATATCTGATAGTGGCGGCCTGGATCGTCCTCCCGGCACTGTTCGTGGTCAGCCAGACGATTCACGCCGTGGCGTACGAGACAAACGATATACGGGTTACCGGGCTGACCCCTCAGCTGCCGTTCTATGCGCCCATAACGTCCCACCGCCGAGCCGTGCAATACACCGATAGGCTGGCTATCGGCGAGGACAAGTTCCAGCCTAGGGCCGACGGCAATTATGGGACACTGAATTACCCCCTGAGCCCAATCATCTGTGACGGAGCAACCGACGAGTCCCGCCCCAATATCGTCATCCTGTTCCTGGAAAGCTGGCGGCACGACATGATGAACGACAGCGTGACGCCGAATATCAATGCCCTGGCGCAAAAGGCGACGGTATGCCGCAACCACCTGTGCTCGGGCAATTCCACCGTGGCGGGCATTTTCGGGTTTTTCTACGGCTTGTACCCGACCTATTGGCCGGCGGTGAAAGCCGCCAACGCGGTCATACATAATTCGGTCCTGATGGATGTCCTCGCCGACGAAAACTACACGTTCGGCATCTACGCCAAATCCAACTTCGAACGCCACAAGATAAAGGACGCCGTATTCCGCGACATCCCGGTGCACGAGAATTTCGCCGGAGCTACGAAGGTCGTGCAGGACGCGGATATGAACGACAAACTGCTTTCGTTCCTGCGCGAACGGAAAAAGGCGGGCGGCTCCTTTGCGGCCTTTGCTTTCTACAAAGCCAATCACGCACCGTACGCTTACCCGATTGCCGATACGGTGTTTCGGCCGGCCGCGGACCAAAACCTAATGGAAGCGGACGACGATACCGATCCGACGGAATACTTGAATGATTACCGCAACTCCACGCGGTATGTCGACCGCCTTGTGGGCAATGTTCTGCGGGAATTGGATTCCCTCGGATTCATGGCCAACACGATCGTTATCGTCACCACCGACCACGCCGAGGAATTCAATGACAACAGGACCGGATGCTGGGGACACGGCAGCAATTATACCCGGTTTCAAACCCACGTACCGCTGGTGTTCTACGCGCCCGGAAAGGCCCCCCGGCAGATAGAATCGGCCACGAGCCATATCGATATCGTCCCGACGCTGCTGGACGAATTCTTCGGATGTCATAATCCGGTCGGGGATTACAGCAACGGGCGGAACCTGTTCAAAGGCAGCGGGGAAAAACGCCCGTTGGTCGTTGGAAGCTACGTCAATCATGCCATCATTATTGACGACAACGTCTACGAGATTAATCCGTATCACGTAAAGGAATACAAGCTGGACGATATCAGAGAAAATGCATTGCCCCCGTCCCCGGATATGTTGATAGAGATAGCGGAGGAAAGCGGCCGGTTCTTTGGTCATCAACAGTAGCGGTTCCCAATCTTAAGGAGGAACGATGAAAGACAGGATAGGCGAAACGGCAGGGAAAGTCTGGCAGGCTCTTCAAGAGCACGGCAATTTGGATGTCCCCCGTCTGGCCAAGCAGGTCGGCGAAAAGGAAGGTATGATACACATGGCGGTCGGTTGGCTGGCCCGCGAAGACAAGATTGATTTCCACGTGAAAGGCCCGAAGGTTACCTTGGGGGCGAAAGGATAATCCCGGCCGACGCCTGGACGTCGAGTCCATTCCCGGTCACGGTTGACCATCAGAACAGGGTGAACCAATAGTGATATGCCCTGGCTGACTGGGTCACCCGTAGCCCGGCAATTTGCCGGGACGGGAGGCTTGGGTTTTTGGGGCTTGCAGGAAGACCATTTGTGCCCGGCCGGGGCCTCTATCGGCCGGCGCCGGGTTCCTCGTGATTATATGCGGCGATATGATGCTCATGCCGGGGCTTCCCAGGGTACCAGCAGCGGTCGGCATGGATGTTGACGAATCCGGGAAGATAACGGGGATGTATTAGCCCCGCGCTCTCGGTGGTATCATAGCGCGGCCGGTCACTTTCGCCGCCAACCCTGTGTCAGGGCGGCTTGGCGGTGCCATTGGCATCGAAAATGCATTCCCAATGACCTTTGTTGTGCAATCCATGTTTGCGATTCTGCGGACCGCCATTATATTGTATTAGGGTGCGACTCCTCTGACGATTCACCAACAACAGAATATTCAGACTCCTGTCAGGAGATTAGGAAATGGGAAAAGCCTTTTTTAATTGCGCTGGGCTGGCATTGCTATTGTACGTCCCGGTAATGCCATTGTCGCAGGTTCTGTCCCAGGCGGGTGTCGATGGCGGCAGACCACCCATTATCGACATGCACCTCCATGCCTTCCGGCTGGACGATGGAAAACCACTTCCACTGAATCCGGTCACCGGGCGACCATCCGCCGCGAGAACTAGCGCCGAAGTTCGCGACAGTTCGTTGGCGGTGCTCGAACGCTATAACATCGTGAAAGCCGTCGTCAGCGGGCCACCGGAAACGGTAGACCAGTGGCGCGAGGCCGCTCCGGACAGAATCATAGTCGGCGTGCACGTGGACGAGGCAAACCCGCTGCCCGACCTGGCAAGACTTCGCGTCGAGATACAAGCTGGTCGTGTACATGTTCTGGGCGAGTTAGCTCTTCAGTACAGAGGTATGGCCCCGAACGACCCTCGCCTGGAGCCATATTACGCTCTCGCCGAAGAGTTGGATATCCCTATCGCGATCCACACGGGGATTGGCCCTCCGGGAACCCCGTACGACCCGTGCTGCCCAGACTTCCGTGTGACGTTCGGAAACCCGATCCTTGTCGAGGAAGTGTTGATTCACCACCCGCGACTGCGTATCTATCTGATGCACGGCGGGGCGCCGTATCTTCAGGAAACGGAAGCCGTCTTGTCGGTGTACCCGCAGGTCTATGTCGATCTTGCAACGATCAATTGGATCCTGCCTCGGGAGGAATTCCACGGTTACCTTCGGGAACTCATGCGTGCCGGTTTCGGCAAGCGCCTGCTCTTCGGTTCAGACCAGATGGTGTGGCCTGAGGCCATCGGAATGGCGGTGGAAGGGATCGAATCGGCGACTTTCTTGACAGAAGAGGAGAAGCGGGACATCTTCTACAATAACGCGGTGCGCTTCCTGAAGCTTGACGGGAAATGATGTCCAAGTCGCCGCCAGCGACTGAAAAAGCAGATTCAGCAGTTGGCGGGTGGCCGCGATCTGTGATAGCGGCTTGCCGATTTCTCTGTCGTTTGCGGCCAACGGCCCACCACAGCTTTGCCGGCCGGGTTAGGGAAGTCCCGCTTCGCTGAAGCTGAACCGACGCACAGAACGGGAATTGACCGTTACCCGGCCAATTTTGCGCCCAGTTGGTAAGCCTGCTCCAAAAGTTCCGGCTGGTTCAGAATGTCGCCTTCGCCCAAGGCGCTGCCGTAGATGATGCCGACTATCTCTGCTTTGATATAGCGAAATATATCTTGAAAAGTACGGATGGCATTGATGCCGCCCGAGGAGTATGGATCGGTATCGCCGTAGGTCAGAAGAATGCCGATATCCTTCCCCTTTAAGGCGCTTCCCTGCGGACCTTCAAGAACATACCAGCGGTCGATGCAGAGTTTCGTTTGCGCGCTCATGGTGAACCAGTAGATCGGGCTGGCAATGACGATGGCATCAGCCGCCCGAAGTTTTGGATAGAGAATCTGCATATCGTCATCGATGATGCACTGCCGGTCCCCGTCACCCTTGCAAATGTCGCAGGCATCGCAGGCGCCGATATTCATTTTATGGAGATCGAAACTCTCGACCGTGGCGCCAGCCTCTTTTGCTCCGGCCGCCAGCCGATCGGCCAGAATCGAACTGTTCCCTTTTTTCCGGGGACTCCCCTTTAGAATTATGATACGCCTGGAATTCATGCTATTTCCTTTTCGGTCGTATATCGTCAGACAATTCGGACACGGTAACGCCGTAAGTTAAGACTCCCTTTCCCTGATGGCAATGGCTTTTCGATGCTCGTTTCTTCTTCGGTTATTCGTACGTCGACGAGCCATGGTGATTACTTCTTCAGTTTCAATGTAAATGACTGTTGGCCCATCTCGACTTTACAGAAGTGGGGTCCCGCTACGCCGGGTCAGGGAAGTTCCGTTTCGCCTAGTCCGGATTTTCCCGCCAAAACGCCAAAGCAAAAAGCCCCGGCTCTCACCGGAACTTTCCAAAGTTTATGGCGGCCCCGACCTCACTCTCCCCAGACTCTTGTGGTATCCGAGTTCGAGGTGAAGAGAGGCCGCGCAACGATTGGCGGATCCCGTTTGGCAAGCAAAATAATAGCGTTCAAGAGCCAGGTTCCCGGTTACTTGGCAAGAGCCGGCAGTGCCGCTATCGGGTAACGGCATTGAGGCAATGGCATCGGCGTCTCGTTGAGACTCTGGCTCACGAGCGGCAAAGGAAGCCCCATTTCAATCAGATCGCCTTTCGCTTGATGAGCGGACTCTCTTCGCCGAGCGCCACCCCATCCGCGCCCTCCGCACCCGCATCATGAACGTCGAGGGCTGCGAATCGCGTATTGAGACACTCCCGCCGGGCGGGCCATCAAAGCCGTTCCCTGCTCGCCCAGCCTATTCCTCGGCCCGTATCGATATCTGAAGCGTCGCTGTCACCACGCTCCCCGCACCGACCCCTTCGCCGTTCCAGCTCCACGTCGTATCACCGACAATACCACCTTCTTCGGCATACAGGTACAGTGGATCTTCGGGCCATACTGTGTTGCTGAGACCATACTGAACGGTATCGATCGTTCCCGTATCCCATTCGTAGACAAGGCCGGCAAAGATACTATTGCCCAGCGAGACACTGGCCCCGTAAATGAACTTGAACGACCTCCCCAGCGATGAAACCGACACCGAGTGCACCTCAATATTCGCCCGGCACGCATAAACGCTGTCCGGACCAACCGTGCCCCAGGAATACGACACATATTGAGTATCCGGGAAATGCCACACCACCTGTGAGCCGTTATAATCACGCACCATCTGTCCCTCGCAGGCCGACGCACACCAACCTGTCGTTCGGGCCGGCCCGGAGCCGCTTCCGGTGAGCGATGCCGTCCAGTGAACTTGCGGCTCCTCGCCGCTGTCCCAATCGTACGTGTAAACATAGTTGATGCTCGTGATTACCAACTGATTGATGAAGTTCACGGTTACCGAGCCATCGCTTTCTATCCAGGTACCGCTGTTGGCCTCATACGCTTCGGCCCGTATCTGCCACGTTTCTTCGGCCTGGCACAACCAATCAATATCTTCGGGGCTGAACAAGAATGAGGCAATCCCGTCGGCGTTGGTCGAGTTATGGGTGAAGTGGGACTCTTCCTCGTTTCGGAACAGCCTGACAGGAACATCCGAAGCCGGGGTGCCGCCGGGGCGCTCGACATGAACCGCCAACGAACAGATGTATGCATATTGGTCGCCCTCGACCGTCGCCGGGTCGAACGCATACCGCTTGATCGTCGTCGGTCCCGGCACGCTTACCGACACATTCAAGTACTTATTGCAGCAGTCATCAATCCACAGATTGAGCTGGGCCAGGTAGGCGTTGTCGATTATCATGCCGGCGGTCACGATCCATCCCTGCTGGCCGCAGCCGAGAACGTACGAGAGATAATTGGCGCCGTCACAGTTGTCGGCTACGCACAACTGGTAACCGTGAGTTGCCACCGCGCGCAGCCGGTCACTGATAAACAGTTGCAGCGCCGCCTTATTTTGCTCCACCGTCGATCCGGCCACCGTTCCCTGCGCGTAGTCGAGCAGGTCGACGAGCTGGTTATACAGCTTGATAAGCGTGCTGATATGCGGATTGTCGACATCAATATCAGCGTATATCTGCTGTATCTGCTGCCAGTGGCGGTCAACCAAGACTATCATGTCGTTGTCAACCCGGCTGTCGAACGACGGGCACGCCAGCCACGTCTGACCGGACCAGTACGGGTCACGGCGGAGGTTCGATGCCTTCACTTCATAGAGCCGCAGCGCCAACTCGGCGAAAGACTCGGTACCGGCCAGGTCGTACGCGGCGTCATAGAGTGGTTGATAGGCGGCGGACAACAGGTCGCAGTCGTTCGGCTGCGGGGGTAAATTGACTGTCGAGTATCCCGAGAAGTGACTGATCGTACTACTGAACGTATTGGATATACTGTCGTACTCCATCTCCAGCGGATAGAGGTAATTAGCCGCAGTATCAAAGTAGATCATCGCGATCGAGCTATCGGTCGGATCGACAAACCCCAAGGGCATCTGGATCGACAGCGTTGCCCCCGAGTCGAATATCAAGCCTTCAGGGAGACACAGCAGCCCGGGTGGGCAGTCGGCGCCGTCGGCGTCGAGACCATACACATCCACGTCTCCCTCCACCGAGAAAGAATCCAGGGGTGTAAACGTGATGGTCGTCGTCTGTGCCAGCGAGTATGCCGGAATACTCAGGTCGAACCTTACCCCGTTGGCATTGCTGGTGGTCATGATGCCGCCGGTTGACGCCGTGATCGATTGTGACACGCTGTGAGTTTCGTCCGTATGGCAGGTGACCGCGATATTGAACTCATCCCCCGGATCGGGATTACCGTTCGTTGAATCGGTGCTGTTGTCGGAGCATGTAATGAACAGACAACAGGCCATCAGCCCCAAAAGACAAAAGAACTTCATGACGGTTCTCCTTCCGAGGTGAATTATAAAGTATGGACCATGAGTCTGGGCGTTCTCGGCTCATGTACTAATGTATTTATTATTTATTATAATACCTGAACTCCCCTCGTCAAGCCGATAATGTTTGAGCAAAGATGATGGTGGCGTAACGTAGTACCAGACAATGCAATAAAAAAAGCAAGGCCGGCTTGTCAATGCCCGGGATTTTCCGGACAAATGTCACAATTGAATAAGAGGGACGGCCCCGACCTTACCCTCCCCAAACTTCTGCGGAATTCGATTTCGAGACCAAGACAGGTTATTCCACTGCCAGCGGAACTGTAGGTCAGACTTTGAAGTAGATTAGAAAGTGGCGGCGTCTCAGGGCACCAGAGAACTTGCGGAAAATGGATGAAATCACCAAGGAAGTCCACAAAGATCAAGCATGCCCTCAGGCCAAGGTATTCCCCCACATTCTTTGACCATAATCAAACCACCGCAGTTGCGATTGCCAGTCGGCTGGACAAAGATGTTGGGCCGTCGACAGTCTTCCATCCCATGCCGGAGTAAAGCGTTTCAAGTCTGGGTTTGCATGTCAGTAAACCAAATGGTAATTCGAGTTTATTTCTGACGAAGGCTATGGCTTCTTCGATTATCACGGTGGCAAAACCTCGACCACGATATTCCGGCTCGGTTATCAGAAAGCCCACCCCGGCAATAAGGAGCGGTTTTTGATGTACACTGATAGTCCGTTGCAGAACGCCTGCCTGCGCCATTGGTTTATCTTGCAGGAATCCAAGCACGTACCACTGCGGGATGGCATACACCATCGAATCATCGCCGAACTCGCGTTCATTAGCGCGCTGGATGAAACCTGCGAGTTCCGGGGTTAGCTCATTTACAGTATTGATGTCAAATTTTAAATCGCTCATCGTTCAAGCCGCCCCGGCCATTGTTCCTGGTTTTCTACCGTGTCCTTTATAACTACGAAATCAAACTTTCCATGTTTCCGCATTGCATTGAACAATCCCCGTGCAGTCTTGACAGAAGTGTTTGGGTTCATTAAAGAAGCCCTGGACGAAGACCGGGTCTTCAGGAGTCACTGGCGGGGTCTACGAGACGCATTCCGTAATTGGGTTATCGAAAACGCGGCGCAGGTCACGGCCGATCACCCGAATTTGCGGTCCCCTTCCAAATGATTGATTTGCTGAAAGATCGTCCCCGATTGCAGTAGGCGGGCGGAACTGGCGTCCCGCCCGCCTGCTCTACTGCATAAAACCCCCGGTGATGCTTGTGTACATCGAGAAGGAGGTTTTAGGGGTTGAGGGTCTTTTCCATTTCACAGATCCGCAAGGTGGT
>JAQVRW010000134.1 GCA_028700875.1 Candidatus Zixiibacteriota bacterium
CCGAGGCCTGGTCGATCGTTTTCAGCCGGGCGACATGGAGACCTTTGCGGGCCAAGTCGATGATATCGGCCGCGATTTCATCGGCCGCCGGCGCTGCTTCTTCCTGCGTGGGACCGACATAACGCTTGTGCACGATTTCCGGCAAACCCAGGATGAATTCATGAGGGACCAGGTCGTCATAGACAACCGCATCGGCCGTCAGCAATCGTTCCTCCCCCCGGAGGGTGATCAGATCCGGTTCGCCGGGGACGAAATCGATGAAGAACACTTTGCCTGTTTCGGTCTTGGTCATATATCATCCTATGTTTGATGTGGCCAGCACGAAATTACCGTTCTGCCCGGCAACACCGCCGCCGCCGGCGGTTTCCAAATCTGGCAGGACTAACGATTCACGGCGTTCGGAAAAGAGCGGGCCGGCCGTAACCGCCGGGCCGGGCACTCCGTATGGGTTGTGCTTTTTACACGCACCCGGTCGGTCGGGCCAGTCCGGCTACCTTGCAGGCGCCTTTGGCCGGGCCGGAGGGAAACAACTCGTAAATCCGCTGAAGCGACAGGCCGGTTTCCTTGCACAGCCGTCGAACCATCGGGGCGATCCCGTACTGCTCGTAGTACGTACGCAAATAGTTGATGACCTTCCAGTGTTCCTCGGTCAGATTCTCAAGTCCCTCGGTGCTGGCCAGCGCCAGCGCCGTCCGTTCGTTCCATTCCTTGGGCATCTCCATAAACCCGTCATCGTCGACCGTGACCATGATGTCCTGCCATTCGAGAATTGCCATACCCGTTCCTTGAAAAGAAGAAGTTGCTTCCCGTTGTCTAAACGGCGCCCCAAGGCGCCGTCGAAACCCCAATTAAACGGTATTTCCCGACAAAGTCAAGGGGCCGGTTCAAATGGTGTCGGTTAAGTGACCGGGTTGTCCGGTTTCAAAGGCCGTCCTTTTCGATCACGGCGCAGTAGAAGGGGCCGTTACAGGGAAACAACCGGGCGATCTTCCAGCCGGTGCCATCGAGGATGGCGCGCATCTCGTCGACCGAGACCAGCAGGTAGTCGAACCAGGGGGAGATGTATGTCCGGAAACGAACGCGGATGCGCGACTGCCCGGCCATCCTCCTCCGGCGACGGTTGTATCGATGATATCGCAGATGTTCCTTGAGAACCGTATCGTAGGGATCGGTGCTTTCGACGATGATTCGTGCGTTCGGCGTCGTCATCCGGTGCATCGCGCGCAACAACCGCCGCGCCCGGTCGAATGATCCGAACAGACCGAAATTGTTGCCCATCATGATGACGGTGTCGAATATTCCCATGTCCGGGCCGATCTGGGTGATGGAACGAACGAAAACCTTGTCTATGCCGCGTTCCCGGCAGACTCTGGCGGCCAGCGGGGAATTGTCGAGCCCCGCCACGTCGAGACCCTTGCGTCGCAGGTACAACAGGCATCGCCCGGCCCCGCAGCCGATATCCAGCACGCGGCCGCGGGCGAAACGGATCGCCTGTTTCTGGTGTTTGGGCCAGTCGGCATAATCGATGAAATACGATCGGGGTCCGCTGCTGAAGGCCAGATACCCGTCATCCCGTTCGACGGCTTCGATTATGCGCGTTTCGCCGCGCCAGTAGGCGTATATCTCCTGCCCATAGGCGTCTTCCTTCGCTTTCAACCCGGCCATGGATAGCCCTTTCCCTTGGAAGAATTTCGTCGGGTCAATATACGCATACATGGCCGTTGAGGCAATCTTTAGGCCGTCGTAATGCACCGCCATATGCATCAGGGGCCGGCGGCGGTCGGCCCCTGATAGAGGAGGAACAATCCATACTCAAACAAAAGGAGCGGTCTAGTGCATATAGCCGTCGCAGTTGCTAAACCATGTGAAGCAACCAACCGAGGCCGGGCCGAACCTGAAGACATAGCTGATCAAATAGACCGCGTCGCCGACGTTGACGACGCAATCGCCGTTGGGATCGCCGCTGTACACCGCATAGGGCGTCGGCGCCGGGCCGCCTCGGAATATATAGCTAATGATATGGATGGCATCGGCGACATTGATCTTTTCGTCGCCATTGGCGTCGCCGTTCAATTCCCCGTCGCAGGGCTGCTCGACCAGCGGGAAAATGCAGGTGCAATTCGCCCGGCACGGGAATTCGGGGGGAGTATACTGCACCAGGCAGGTGTAGTCGTCAAAGTTGATAAGGCAGTCGCCGTTGACGTCGGCATTGGCCAGAGGATTGGGCTTCGGGGCCCCATGGGAAAGGAAACTCACCAGACCGGCGACGTCACCGATGTTGACCAACCCGTCGCCATTCAGATCACCCGGAGTCTGATAGACGCAGTAGTTCACGAAACAGGCGCCCGTGGGTTGTTCGATGCAGGTGCAGGTCACGGGAGCCGGACCGCCATAAAGGAGGGCATCCATGAGATAGGTGATGTCGAGACTGTCGATGATGCAGTCGCCGTTGGGGTCACCGTTGGCGAGGGGATCGGGCGCAGGGCCTTCGTTACACAGGTAAGCGAACAGGTAGAGGACATCATCGCGATCGATGACGCCGCTGCTGTTGGCGTCGCCGGGATACTGAATACTACAGGTATCGCGACGGTCCGAAATCGGGTCATTGCAGGTGCAGGCGACCGGATGGCAATCGGGCGGCCAATTCCCCATTATGCAGTTTACGTCCGCGTAATCGATGGCACAATCACCGTTGACATCGCCATTGGCCGGTATTAGCGGTGGCGGGCCGTCGTGGTACAAATATGTCAGCAGGAATACGGCATCGCCGACGTTGATCATGCCGTCATTATTAGCATCACCCGGATGCTGGAACCAGCAGGAATCGAAGCAGGCGCCGGTAGCAGGTTCGACACAGGTGCAGGTCACCGGAGTCAATTGGTCATATAGGTATTTGACGTCGAGAGTGTCGATGACGCAGTCGCCGTTGGGATCGCCGTTGGCCAAAGGATTGGGCGCCGGACCGCCCAGGCATAGATAATTAGCGATGAATTCACCATCATATATGGTAATGACGCCGTCGCCGTCGGCATCGCCGGGAAGTTGGCCGCTGCATGTGTCGGTGGGTTGGTATAATGGTTGGGCGGGTGATACCGGGTCCGCCCAGACGCCGGCTCCGAACGCCAGCATCAGACAGACCATCGTCCAGAAAGTTGTCGACCGTGACATACGATTCCCTCCTAGTTTTACAACGGACTTTGGACCATGCGGCGATGTGCAATGCGTGAGGTGGGATGCCTTATTCTCCGGTGATGCGGATTCCAGAAACGCGTTACCTGATTGACCCTGCTTAAATATAGGAATTTACAATTGGGATGCAAGCGGTTTTTGAAGGCATGCGATTGGGTTTAATCATGGCCGGTACGGCCTACCAGAGGTCGGCGGGGAAATTCACATCGAGCTTTGTCGTGGCGCCGGGCAGGACGCAGACGGGAATCGTTACCGTGTCGCTATCCGGTCTATAGATAATGCGCACCCGATGATTGCCGATCGGGACGCCGGAAAAAGCGAATCGTCCCCCGGCATCGGGCGCGGTCGTCGGCGAGGCCATCCCGCCGGTTCCATTGGGATAAGTTACGATAACGGCGACCGAATCGCGGTAAACCGTTCCTGGCGTTCGGTGGCTGGCGTCGCGGACGTAGCCGATGATGGAATTGGATAATAGTACAGTCCGGTCGGACGCGAATATCTTGTCGATATTGGCGCCGGAACCAGTGGAACGCAGCAGCGTGTCCTGATATGTATAGGCGACGTTCCAGCCGTCCTTCAGGAAATCTCCGGCGGCGAAGTCTCCCTTGATGTAGGGGCCGCGCCAGGTGGCAAAGCCCGGATTGGAGGCCAGGGCGTCGAGGGTGGGGGGCATGGCGCCGACATCGCCGACATATCCGAAATCGCTGCGGGCGCCGTCGGCGGTGAGAGTCGGGTCGCCGACGATGGCCGCGGCCAGGGCATCCAGTTCGACCTGAGTGGCTTCATGCCGCGCCGATTCCGTCGTCCGTGACAACTGGACGGTCGCCACCCCCGCCAGTATCCCAACGATGACGATCACCATGACCAGTTCGATCAGCGTGAAACCGGATTTGTCGGACAGCGGCCGCATCATGGGCAATCCTCCGTCGTGACGGTCATGGTCGATCCGTCCGAAAGCGTCACGGTGAAGATCAGGTTATCCATGTCGACATTGGGGCCGCCGGTCGGCTTGCTCTTGAAGAAATCGAATTCGACGCGGATCTTTTCACCATCGGCGATCGTTTGCGGCGCGGAAAACGTGACCAATTCGCCGGAGCCGGCTTTGGGATTGGAATTATTGAAAACCGTCACGCCGTTCCATATGAAGTAGCGGTAGTAGGCGGTCCGGCCCGACCAGGTCAGGGTTACGGTGCTGATCGTGACGGCCTCCCCGGTGTTGTTCTCGATCCAGAAATGGAAGCCGTTGCATCCGGAATTCAGGGAATCGGAATCGATGATCTTGGTGAGGTATTCCTCGGTACTGTCTACGGGAGCTTCCTGCCAGACATTCGCCGACAAAACATAGTCGCCGTGGATGGTGGAGCCGGGCAGGACCGACACGAACCTCTTGATGGTATCATTACCGGGAATATACACGACCATCAGGTCGTGGTTGCCGATGGGGATGGAATCGAAGGCGAAATATCCGCCGGCATCGGGAGTCTTGCTCTTGACGGCCGTGCCGCCGAGGCCGTTGGGCACGGCCATCAAAATCCGTACCGAGTCCCGGCCGACCGTGCCCGGCGGGGTGCCGTCGAGATCATAAACGTTGCCGATAACCCGGTTGCGGAGAAGTTCATCGGTCGAATTGGCCAATTGGCGGACGATACCGCTTCCGGATCCGGTGGAGGTGATGGTGACGCCGCCGGAATAAAGATATGCGGCCTGCCAGGCATCCTTTTTATAATCGTCCGGTGTTTGCGCGAAGCGGTCGGAGGTGTATGGCCCTTTCCACGTCGCGTACCCTCCGGGATCGCTCATGAGCGCATCCAAATTGGCTGGCATCGCGCCGACATCGCCGACATACCCGAAACTCGTGCGGACGCCGTTGTTGTTCAACTCCGGATCGCCGACGATAGCATTCGCCAGCGCCCCCATTTCCTGTTTGGTCTCTTCGACCCTGGCTGTCTGCGATGACGGCCCCAGCTTCTGCATGGCCACTGCGGCCAATACACCGGCGATGACCAGCACCATGATCAATTCGATCAAGGTTAAACCGCGGGCATCGGATTGGGCGCGCATCACTTCCGCCGCCTTTTCGTTTCTATATATTCGTAAGAGTCTTCTCATCGCCCTGCCGTTTACATGAAATGATGGGCCGCGAACTTGCACAGATACGGCCGACCCGTCTTGTTCCGGGGGAGGACGGTGATATATCGAACCAGGGTGTCCGCATCCGGAATGAAGATGACGCAAAGTTTGTGGATCCCCGCCGGCAGCGAATCGAGCGCGAAGGTGCCGGAAGCGTCCGGCTTGATGTTCTTGACCAGGGTCCCGCCGGAACCATCGGGAACGACGAGCCGGATATTAACCGAATCCCGATACTTGATACCCGGAAGGGAATCGGCCGCATCCTTGACGATACCGGCGAAACGGTTGCGCAGGTAGTCATTGGCGGCATCGGCAATCAGTTTGGTCATTGTCGATCCGCCGCCGGTGGATGTAATCGTCAGGCCGCCGGAATACGCATAAGACGCGCCCCAGGCATCGAGTTTGAATCCGGTGCTGTCCTGGGTGAAGCTTGGGGGGAGGTACGGGCCGCGCCAGGTGGAGTATCCGCCGGGATTTTGAACCAATGCCTGCAAGTTCGGCGGAAAGGCGCCGACATCGCCGACATAACCGAAATCGCAACGACGGCCGTTTTGGGCCAGGCCCGGATCGCCGACAATCGCCCTGGCCAGAATCTCCATCTCCCGCTCGGTTTCGTTATGCCGTTTGCTCTCGACCGAACCGGTCATCGATTTCGTCGCCACGGCCGCCATGATCCCCAGGACCACGATGACGATCAACAGTTCGATGAGCGAAAAGCCGCGATTATGCGATTGTCCGTATCTCATGGTTACCATAAATCATCGAAATGGTGGAGCTCGGCATAGGCCGTACGTCCCGGCATGACGGTGATGCTGCTGGTCAGCGTGTCATTAGTCGGAACATACACCACCCTCAACGTCTGCATCCCCATCGGGATCGAATCGAATCGGGCCAGGCCGTCGGCCGCCGGTGTTTTCGTACGCGTCATGATTCCGCCCGCGCCGTTGGGGATGGTCAGCAGAAACCGGACCGAATCTTTCTCTATCGAACCGGGCGGGTCGCTGTCGATATCGGTGAAGACTATATAAACCGTGTTGTAGAGCAACTCGGCCGAAGTAGTGGCGACCTTCCGGGTGATGGTGGACGGCCCGCCGGTGGACGAGAAGGCGATACCGTTCGGTGCCGAGTACTCCCGGCTCCAGGCATCGAGTTTGAATTCGCTGTCGCCCGACCCGGCCGTGAATTTGTCGTGGATATAGGGACCTTTCCAGGTCGTATATCCGGCCGGCCTGGTCACCAGGGCATCCCAATTTGGGGGCAGCGCGCCGACATCGCCGACATACCCGAAACTGGTGCGGCCGTCTCCGGAAACAAGCGATGGGTCTCCGGCGATGGCGTCGGCCAGGCGGTCCATCTCCTGCATTGTTTCTTCGGTCCGGCTGACTTCATTCACTTTGCCCAGGGAGGTAAAGGCCACGGCGGAGAGAATCCCGAGGATGATCACGACCATGACCATCTCAATGAGAGTATAACCTGACTGCGACCGAACGCCGGGCATAGACCACCCCATAAAACAGCTACTATGTTACTATATCGGCAGTTAGGGTGATTATTACAGGGGGCCGGCGAACGCTCCGAAAGGCCGATGAATATGAAGGGTTCCGGCGTCCGGACTCGTGTCTAGACGCCGTCTCTTGAAATTTACCGGCTGACGGTTATCCCTCTTTCGGCAGGAACCACATGATGTAGCCGCAGGTATTACAGATATAATTATCCGCTTCTTTGTTGAGCCAATCGAGGTCCATAAACGTCAAGCCCTTGGTATTCAGAAGCGTTCTGCGCGTCCAGAACTGGGTCGAACCGCAGATCGGGCAGACCAGCTTATGACCTTTCAATTCGAATCCTTTCGCCTCTTTCTCATCACTCATGGACTTCTCCTTTTGCGCGGTGTCCGATTATTCTCATGAAGGCATCTGCACTATATACCATGTTACTGGGATGGATATTCAGGACCGACTCGGCTTTTCGACAATTCGAGGTTGTGCCTGATAAACCACGGGCGCCCGGTGAGGCGCCCGCATAAATCGATATTGAGGCTTCGGAAGGATTGATCAATCCTGCGACTGCTCGACCAGTTCGGCGTATTCCTTGATGATCTTGTCCACGGTGTCTTCCGATTCGGCCTCGGCCAGGATGCCGAACGAGGCAGTCAGACGATCCGGGGCCACCAGCACCCAGCCGGATTCCTCGAACACCCGGACGCCGTCGATCAACTGCCGTTCCTTATCCTCGGTGGACATGATCAGCGTCCGCATCACCTGCCCCTTCTTGCCCCACGGGCAGGGGACCGACCGGTTCTTGCGGATGTAATTGGAGAAACGCGGCCGAAGTTCGCCCAGCCGGGTTTTGGTCTTGGCCATCATCTCCAGCAGATTGATAATCGCGTACATGGCGTCGGAGCCGATCTGGAAATTCGGGAAGATAAACCCGCCCCGGGTGCCCCCGACGAAATCGGCCCCGCCCCGGATATGGGCGTCCATCATGGCCAGGTGATCGTTGCGCACCCGCTTGACCTCCACGCCGTACGCGGCGGCGATTTTTTCCACGCCCATGGAGGCGTCCACGGGCACGGCGATACGTTTGGCCGGATGGGTCCGGAGATAGAGGTCAATGCCCATCAACAGCAACAGTTGATTATCTATCAGTTCGCCATTCTCG
>JAQVRW010000135.1 GCA_028700875.1 Candidatus Zixiibacteriota bacterium
ATGGCGTCGATTTCCGGGTCACCCTTCGGCGCGTTTTCGACCGCGCGGAGGTCGATGCCGGAGGGAATGACCGAGACTCGGTCTTTATCGACTCCGGCTTTCACGAGCGATTCCGCCGAGGCCGCGCTGATGGCGATAAACCGATTTACCTGCCGGCGGTACTTGAACCAGGCGCCGAAAAATCCTCTGGGCGGAAAAACGACCCGGCGGGTGACGACCAGTTTCAGCGGCGGGATGGCGATTTTCAACAACATCCCCAGCGTATGCGCCTCGGAATCGTGGGCATGAACGATGGTCAGGCCGTGGGCCAAAATGGCATCGCGCAGCGGGCGCAGATACAGCTTGCGCACCAGCGAATAGGTCGACAATTCCACGGTCGGGATCGAGGCCAGGCGGCGGATTAACTCGCTATGAACGGGACAGGCCACGACCTGTTCGATTCCCTGCCGTTGTAATCGTTCCGCCAGGAGAACCACCTGACGCTGCCCGCCTCGAAAGGCGCGGCCGGTGTCGATATGCAGAATCTTCGGCATGGGCATACGATTACGGCCTTTTGATCTTCCCGGCTTTCATATACAACAAGCGCAACTTGGCATACTTGAGCAAGGTCCCATTCGCCGTCAACCCGGCGATCAAGAATCCTTCCCAACCGTCGCGCCAGCCTTTTTGAAATACAAACTTACGCACGAACGACAGAACCGGTTTGAATAGCAGTTGCGACGACCGGAACGATTTTCCCGCGTCGAACATTTCCAGTGCTCCCAGAGTCGAATACTGGTCCTGCCTTCGGGTGAAGTCCTCGAGGGTCGGATAGGAATAATGCAACAGCGAGTTGTGCAGCTTCCCCACGATACCGTCGACTTCGACCTTCTCATGCACCAGCGCGGGAGTGAAGTGCCCGGCCGACCGTTTGAACAGCCGCAAAACATAGTCCGGGTACCAGCCCGAATGCAGAATCCATCGGCCCAGGAATTGCGTCTTCCGCGGAAGCATATACCCGACACAGGGAGGATCAGCCTCCAACAGTTGCATGATCTCGTTCTTGAGCGTAAACGACACTTCTTCGTCGGCATCGATCGACAGCACCCAGTCGCCTGCGGCTTGTTCCACGGCGAATTGTTTGGTCGGCCCGAAACCGCGCCATTCGGGACGGAAGATTTTGGCCCCCAGGCTCCGGGCGATTTCCACCGTGGCGTCGCCGGAGTCGGAGTCCACCAAGATGATCTCGTCGACCCAGGATACGGAACGAAGGCAGCGTTCGATGTTGGCCTCTTCGTTCTTGGTGATGATGACGGCGGACAGTCTGGTCATTGTTCTCCCGTGGGCATCAGTTTCAGGACCATGTCGAACACGTCGTCGACCTCGATATCGAATATATTGTAATCGTTATGCGATATGACCGTCCCCGTTTCCTGCCCGTACGGCCGCCACATCTCGAAGTTTTTCCCGAAGCGGGTGTACAACCCGACGACCGGGACTTTGAAGGCTCTGGCGATATGCACCAGCGACGTGTCGGGGGAGATCAGAAGCGTCATGCGGCTGATGATGGCCGAGATTTCGAGCAGGTTCAATCCAGCAGGCACCGCCGCGGCCCGCCGGGGAAAACGCGCGGCCAGAGCCGCCGCCCGGTCATGCTCGTGCGGGTCGGCGCTGATGATGATTTGGTGCTGCGGAAATCGATCCAGTAGCCGCCGGATCAACTCCTGATTCTTTTCTTCCTGCCAGACCCTGGTCGGTCTTCCGGCGGAGATATTCAACCCAATCACCGGCGACGATGCCTCGTTCAAGGAAGCATAGAACCGGTCGGCGGTCTTTTGACGGTCGGCCGGGATGGTCGGAGGGACATACCGGTTGAGCGAGTCGGTGTCGATGCCGAAGGCGGTCAGAAGCTTCAGCGTGTTGTCGATGACATGAGCGCCGTCGCCGGTGCGAAATTGATAGTTGAAATCATAGTAGGCCCGGTGACGGTTCTTCCCCACGCCGATATGCCAGGCATCGCGGCAACTCAGATGAGTCAAAAACAGAGCCGTTACGCTGTCATCGCAGATCATATCCACGACCACGTCCGGTTTCATCCGACGTACTTTCCGGAGCATGCCAAAATCCCGCCAGACGTTCTTGGTATACAGATAATACGCGGTGAGACGGTCGTCTTCGCGCACGATTGCCACGTTTCGGGGGGAACAGATGACATATAATTCGAGATGCGGGTAGGCGCGTTTGAGGTTATCGAACACTGGCAGGGAAATGATCATGTCCCCCAGCTTTTCGGGGCGGATGAAGAGAACGCGTTTGACGGTCGCGGGAATGATGGTTGCGAAATCGGATCGCCCCCGTCGCAGAAAGGTGGAACACAGGGTAAAAACCAGCCGCTTGACGCCATGCTCGATTGTCTTGAAAAACGACCGCATCATCCGACCATCACCCTTTGCAGGCATGTTTCCAACCGTTCGATCATCGTCTCCAGCCGAAAGTATTTCAAAAACCGCTCCCGTCCCGCCCGGCCGAACGCAAGCGGCAGCGACGGGTCGGTGTACATCCGTTCGATGGCTTCGGTCAAACCGGCCGGATCGGCTGGCTTCACCAAAAGGGCCGTCTCGTTTTCGGCCACCACTTCGGGAATTCCCCCCGTCCGGGTGGCCACAACCGGCAGGCCGGCCGCCATCGCCTCCACCAGCACAATGCCGTACGGTTCGATGATCGACGGGTGGACGTACAGGTCGGCGGCGAAAACCGCCCGTTGGTGATCTTCGAGAAGCCCGCAGAAGATAAACCGGTCAGTCAACGCATACCGTTTGATCTGTTCCATCAGGTCGGTCAGAAGAGGCCCATCGCCCAGCAGGACATAGAAGATGTTCGGAAAACGTTCGGCCAGCATCCGGGCGGCCTCGATGAGATAGCGATGGCCCTTCTGCGGCACGAAGCGGCCCGACGTGAGGCAGATGAAGGCGTCATCGGGAAGATCGTAACGCTGCCCCAGAAATTGGCGGCCGTCCTCGCGATTGCCCTGCCACACGGTTTCGTCGATGCCGATGGGAACGACCTCGAACCGGGCAGAATCCAGGAATCCCGAATTGATGATATCATCGCGCAGCGCGCGAGACGGCACGATGGCGCGGTCGACGAAACTTGAAAACAGAAATTTGTGCGACAATGTCTTTTTGGCCAAGTTCACGCCGGGTGTCCAGACGATGCGGAAATCCAATTGATGGAACGTCCGGGCCATTTCGGCCAGACGGACATCTTTGACGAAATTGCAAAGGACGATATCGATCGAACGGGCAACCGTGGCATCGGCCAGTTGTCGTACGGTGGCCGGGTGAAAGTCGCCGGAGATGGTCAGCGGAAGCGCGGCGGTTTCCTCATGCGCGGACACCCGCCGCAGGAACGTCGATCCCTGCCGGCCGGCGAAGGTCACGCTGTGACCGCGACGGGCCAGGCCCACGCCGGTCAACTCCATCCAGTGTTCCAGACCGCCCCAGACTCCCGGATCGATGGAGTTGAGAAACAGGGTATTAAACGTCGTGCAAGCCATTCTGATTCTTGAATTGCATATGGTATAATCGGGCGTACAACCCGCCTTCCTCAAGCAGCGATTGGTGACTCCCCCGCTGGACGATCTTCCCGGCTTCGATGACCAGAATCAGGTCGGCCGATGTGATGGTGGACAGGCGATGAGCGATGACCAACGTCGTCCGCCCCTTCATCAGATGGTTGATCGCCTCCTGCACCTGAATTTCCGATTCGGTGTCCAGAGCCGAGGTGGCCTCGTCAAAGATCAATATCTGCGGATTTTTCAGCAAGGCACGGGCGATGGCCAATCGTTGCCGTTGTCCCCCGGACAACAGACTGCCCCGGTTTCCGACGGTGGTGCCGTACCCATCGGGGAACTGCATAATGAAATCATGGGCGTTGGCCATCCGGGCGGCGTTGGCAATCGCGTCGTCGCCAACATCATCCATCCCATAGGCGATGTTCTTCCGAATGGTGTCGTTGAACAGATAGGTTTCCTGGGTGACGATCCCCATTTGGGCGCGGAGGTCTTTGGTCGCGACCGTGCGGATATCGATCCCGTCGATCTCGATGTTGCCTTCCTGCGGATCATAGAAGCGCGGCAACAGATCGAACAAGGTCGACTTGCCGGCGCCGCTGGGGCCGACCAGCGCCACGATCTGCCCTTTTTTGACCTCGAAAGAAATATGATCGATCACCCGTTCGCCGGTGTCATAGGCGAAGACGATGTCGTTGTACCGGATGGCCCGAGAAAATTCGGGCACCGGCACGGGATGTTCCGGTTCCAGCACCTTGGGCGGCGTTTCCATCACCTCGAAAATCCGTCCCGCCGCCGCCAGTCCCTCCTGAAGCTTGATATGGATATTGGACAGCGATTTGACCGGCTTGATCATCGAAAACATGGAAAATACGAAGAGGATGAAATCCTCCGCCTTCAGCGATGATTCCTCGGAAAGAATTCCGGTACCGGCATACCACAGGATGAAGACGCCGGCGGCCGTTGCCAGCATGTCGTTGATCGGCGTGGCCAGCATCCTCACCCGGGTCATTTTCAGAAGCGCTTTGAAGTAGCGGCTGGTGGCCGCGAAAAACTTGTTTATCTCGAAACGGTCGGCCGCGAACGCCTTGACGATGCGGATATTGCCGACCGTTTCTTCCAAGACCGAATTGACATCGGCCATCCGTTCCTGCGAACGATACGAATACTTTTTGAGCTTCTGCCCGACTTTATAGATGAACAAGAACATGACCGGCAAAATCAGCGCCGCCAAAAGCGTCAGCTTCCAACTCAGGATGATCAGGAAGGCCGAGAAGATGATGACTTCCAGTGTGTCGGATATGAGGTGATTGAATCCGATATCGATCGTTTCGTTGAGGACGACGACGTCGTTGGTAACCCGCGAGATCAGCTGCCCGGTGCGGTTTTGATGGAAATAGGCCAACGACAGCTTCTGGTATTGTTCGAACAGGCGGTTGCGGATATCGCGGATGAACGATTGCTGGACGAAGGCCATGAAGAAGCCCTGAATATAGAGAAAGAGATTCTTGAGAAAGGCGATCACTATAGCCACCCAGCAGATCCGCAGCAGCGTGGTGCTCTTGCTGGGACGAACTATCAGGTCGTCCACTTGTCGCTTGATCCAAACTTTGATCTTGTCCGGCGTCGCCATGAGTTTGTCCAGGAAGGTTTGATCGGACGCGCCGGGGGTAACCACCTGCACCTGGGCGGTGGACGGGGCCATGGCCGGAACGGCGGTCATCGGTGTGCTGACGTTGAAAATCGTGCCCAGCAGCGGGCCGATCATCCAGATGAAGGCGCCCGACATCAAGGAAAACATCATGGCTGAAAGGGAGGCGAAAATCAGGCGGCCCCAGTATGGTTTCAGCAGGCGGAATGTCTTTTTATACAGAAGGTCCATTGGAAATCAAAATAACACAATCTTGAGGGCCGGTCAACTGTGCTGAACCGGCTTAATTGCCCAGTTTTTCGACGCGGACGGCGTCGGCGGGAATGTCCAACACAAACTTTTTCGGCGTGATCTCGGTATTGTACCGCTGTTCCCGGACGAAACCGCGCACGTGAAAGTCCCATGCGGCGTTGTCGTAGCGGCCTTCGGTGATTTGATAGAAGGGGAATTTGGCCCGGAAGGAGCTATAGGCGAAGGTGATGGAATCACCACAGGGCGAATTGACCAGGATTTCCCGCATGGGGTACTCCCGTTGGTTCCCGGCCAAGGTGACCGTGCCTTCATACCGTCCTTCGGAATATTGCGCCTTCCGTTTGGCGGCGGATACCAGAACAAGATCATCCCCGGCCCGATGGCGGCCGGAGAAAAGGGACATCATATAGAGCAGAACCTCCCCCGGTTCGGCGCAATCGGCGCCGGCCCGCAACTGCTCTTCGGACATGGCGAAGTATTCGTTGCGGCTGTCGAAAAAGACCGTGATTTGGCCGTCGATGATATTGCCCTTGAAGGCTCCTCGGCCGAAATACCCCCGGCCGTAGAACCCGACCGAATCGCCGGAAAAATACAATTCCGTGGAGACCGAGAATTTCGTGCCGGCGTCGTCCACCCGCAAGTCGATCAAATACGCGGCGGAACGAAACTGGTCCACCCGCGCCGCCTGAAGTTGACGGTAGGCCGAAACGGTCGCTTCATCCAGCGGCGGGGGCGTGCCGCAGGATAGAAGACAGCCGGCCGCGAGGATGACGACAAGTGGTCGCATGGCTACATTCTTATACCGGAAAAAAGGAAAACCGTGGCCTTGATGAACGGCCCCATGATTAACCACAAAATCGAAGACTTCATTAGAAAACCGCTGGCGATCAGCAACATCAATATCATCGGGGAGTATCTTTCGATCTGATCCATCTGCGGGCCGTATCGTTCCGGCAGAAGATTACGGAAGATATGCGATCCGTCGAGAGGAAAAATCGGCAGGAGGTTGAAATAGGCCAGCGAGATGTTGCAAATGATCATGAACCAGAGCATGTAGATGAGCGGCATCAGCCATTGGGGAATCGCCGTATTGCCGATGAACCGGATGATGGTTCCGGCCAGCAGGGCCAGGCCGAGGTTGGATAACGGCCCGGCGGCGGCGATCCAAAACTCGCTTTTGCGATGCTCGCGCAGGAAGTAGGGGTTGACCGGCACGGGTTTGGCCCAACCGAAACGAAAGCCGGAGATCACCAGCATGATCGTCCCCATGAAATCCAGATGGGCCAGGGGATTCAACGTCAACCGCCCGGCATCGCGGGCGGTAGTATCGCCGAAATGAAACGCGATCCGGGCATGGAAATATTCATGGACCGTCAACGAAAAAAGAATCGCCGGCCCGGCCAGAACCAATGTGCGCCAGTCATAGTTCATCGGTCATCACCTCAATTGGTAATACATACGATGATGGCCGGTCAAAGTCAAAGCAAATCGGAGCAATCATGATTCTCAGCTGTCGTCTTTTAAGCCAGCCTTGTCGGGGTGCCGATGTACGAATGCTTGGCCACTACCGCCCACGGCTAAAGCCGTGGGCCACCAGGCGCCGTATCATAATATAATGGAATAACTTACCCCACCGCAAGCGGTGGGGCACCCCGGCAAACCAAATCCGACCTCTGACAGCGAGGCGATACGAACATCGGCAGGCAGACTCATCGGGAGACATGGGGGGAATCGCGGTCGAAGAAGCGCCATTGTTTGTCTCCCCCGTGGCGGACTCCGATCCGCGCGGAGACGCCGATGCGGGGAGCGTCGTTTTTACGGTCGATGATATATAATTGAGGGCCGGTCAGATCGAGGCCGTTTTCCTTGCGGGTAAGGTCGAACGCCCGGCACAACTTGCCGGGGCCGTTGGTATGGTATGCGGACTTGCCGGGGGAATTGGCGGCTATGATGTCCTGACCAGCAACCGGTTCGGCCGCCCGGATAAGCACCGCCGCCGGGAATCCTTTCCGCTCGGTGACGACGTTCAGACAGTAATACATGCCATAGATGAAGTAAATATAGCAATGCCCCCCGACGGCATACATGATGTCGTTGCGAGCGGTGCGCCCGACGGCGGCGTGGCAGGCGGGGTCCTCCTCGCCGATATACGCCTCCGTCTCGACGATATCGGCCGCCAGAATCCCGCCGGGATGGTGAAACACGAGGGTTTTGCGGAGCAGATCGGGCGCGACCTCCAACGTCGGCCGCAGATAGAAACCGCGCGTTAATTTACGACCCGGTAGAATCATTTCGGTCATTCGTCGACGTACGGGAACAACTCATAGGCCACGGTCGCGGCCGTCTCGAAATCGAGCGCCATCTGGTCGGGATTGTGGGCGTCCGATCCCAGGGCGATCAACTGCACTCCGGCGGCGCGGGCCAGGTTGACTATTTCCATTGCGGGGTAGTATTCGGGATGGCCATGCCGGATGGCGGAGGTGTTCAATTCGAAGCCGACGCCGTTGGCCTTCATGGTC
>JAQVRW010000136.1 GCA_028700875.1 Candidatus Zixiibacteriota bacterium
GTCGATGGAGAAACTTCAAACTCACCCACTACCCAATTCCCCCCGATCAGGGGGCGTGTTGAAAGGGCCTGATATTCGTAGCGCGGGGTGGGTGTCCACGTCTGTCCCACGGGAAACCGCCCCGGCAGATGTGGACATCTGCCGGGCACAGAAGAGAGGCCTATGACGGTTCGAACATATCATCCGGAAATCCTCTTTTCCCGCTTGCCTGTTGCCGCGGTCTGGTTTACACTATACGGCAGTACGATAGGGCAAGTTCCAGGGAGTTACAGTATGAAACAGACCGTTCTGTGCATCCTCCTGACGATTGGCATCATGGTTATGTTTACCGCGACCGGCGTGACCAAAGACAAGCCGGGCGAAGTCGGCGATTTCCAACGGTTGTTGACCTGGATGACCGGGTCGTTCAGCAGCGAGGAGCAAGCCAAAGCCGACACGAACATCAACGATATCCGGATAGAGATGGTTCCGATATGGAAACATCGGTCGGACGGATACTGGTTGTATGTCGAGCAGGCGCCGGCCGGGTCGCTGGAGAAACCATACGGTCAGCTGGTATATTGTCTGACGCAGGTGAACGACAGCATACTCAAGATCGCGTTGTATACACTCGATGCGCCGTTGCGTTTTGCCGGCGACTGGAAGAAGCCGATGCCGTTGGAGAAACTCACGGCCGATTCGCTGACCGCGCGGGAAGGGTGCGCCATATATATGAAGGAATCCGGCGACACGGCTTTCGTGGGCAACACGCTCGGCAAAGGGTGCCCCAGCAGTTTGGGTGGCGCGACCTATGTAACCAGCGAGATGGAGATCACGGCCGGAGGGATGACCATTTGGGATCGCGGGTTCGACGCCAAGGACAAACAGGTTTGGGGTGCGACGACTATCGGGTATGTCTTCAAGAAGCAATGATGTCCGAATCGCTAGCATTCTTCTACTGATTTGCAGCCGAAAAGCGGCAATTTTTCGCTGGATTGGCATGACTCCCTTGCGGTTGCGGGGAAATGGTTTCGGTTTGTTGTTTTTGGTGTTTTTGGTCATTTTGTCATACCGACGTAGCACCGTTGTTGCGCGCGCTTTCCCACCATGAATGGTGGGCGACCCGACGTTCCCGACGCCATTTGTTTTGCGTGCGGTCAGGAAGGGATTCCTGACCGCGCAGAGTGAAATCTGAATCGATGGCATTCTTCTACTGTTTTGCGAGTGAAAATCCATAATTTTTCGTTGGACTAGTATGATTGCCTTGCGGTTGCGGGGAAATGGTTTCGATTTGTTATTTTTGGTGTTTTTGGTCATTTTGTCATACCAACATAACACCGTTGTTGCGCGCGCTTTCCCACGATGAATGGTGGGCCACCCGACGCATGGGCGGGATTTTGACCCTGCCTTTTGCCCAGACGTATAGAACCTGACTGTTTCATCTAATAAGGCGTGCGGTTTCGTTTTTACCATCAAAGTGGTGTTGATTTTGTTCGTGGGTGATAGGATTGTCGAAATGCCAAGCACCGAACCCCCGCGGCTGAAGCCGCGGGCCACCCGGCCAATTAGAATATTGTCGGGTTTCTCGTCCCGGCCCGCGGGACACGGGACTCGGAACGCCGACCTACGAAAGGGCGGTCAGGAAAGGATTCCTGACCGCGCATCAAAACGTATATCCTAATATCAGCGAAACGGCTCGATTATTGACTTTCAATCCTTGGGTTGCCCCTCGGGTATCATTAAGATTGACAAAACCGTGGGCGTATCGAACATTCAAACCGATCTCGTGTTTGCCGACCGGGAAATCGACCCCGCCACCGATGATCAGAGAGGCATCCATTTTGTTGGTGAAGTCCATTATATCGGTGTCTTCCGTGCCATAAACGTATTTGGCCCCAAGCAGCAAGTCCGCGGCCGGGCCGATGAATATACTCGGACGAACCGGGCCTTGTGGAATCACCACGAAGCGAAGTAAAACCGGGATTTCCAAGTATGATAAGGATAGCTTCTCTTTGGCATCCGTATCGTTTTTGGTTCCCTTGATTACGTAATATACCTCCGGCTGGATGAAGAAACGATCTCCCTGCGGTATCGCCGCGGAAATTCCGAACATCACTCCTTCCTTAATAGCGGTCTTGGCGTAATAGGCATCGATATCACCCGAAATGTCGGCTAACGACAGGCCCAACCGAATTCCATACCTGGCATTTTCCTGCGCGTTGGCCGTGCCGGTGATCCCCATATAAGCCATGACAAGGACAATAACCAAACGACAAAATAGCTTGCCCACGATTAACCTCCTCTTTCCTATTGCCGCCGAAATCCCTCTTCCGGTGCCCATCGGCAATTACGATTCCCGCCCTTGATTATGATCGATGTCAGTACCTGGTGCACGTCTGTGTGTATTATAGGACAATTATAACGAGAGTCAAGAGGTTTATTCCCGACGCTATTTATTTGGTTTGCGGGTAGGAAGGGGTTCCTGACCGCGCATCAAATGGAATTGCGGGTTACCCCGGCAGATGTGGATCCGCCGCAGGCGGACCGGGCACAGAAAAGACCACAGGGATTGGGGGTTGCCTCCCATCTCCACCATGGGTCGGTAATCAGACATTGGCAATCGTGAGCGCCTCCGATAAAGAGGCGACCACGGTCGCCGTGGTAAAGAGGCGATCGTCGTCGGCGAACAGGCGTCCGCCGTCCTCTACGAGCCATGGTTCGGCCATATTCGAATACGTCAATCTGAGCATCGGTACGGACATCCAGGACCCGTCGTCTTCCTGCATCCCGACCAGTTCCGCGGCCAACCGGTCGGGCGGCATCGAGACCATTCTCCGGCAACGGATATCGAGGGCCTTATGAAAGGCGTGTTTCGGACGACCGGCGGACAGCGTGTCGCGGAGCGCGGCCGCATCGACGGCGGCATTGGTCATCTTCATGAAATCAAGAGTCAGCGCCGTGGCGTACAAAGGGGTATTCCACCAATAGCTGTTCCACAGACCGTCCTCGCCTCGGTTGTCCCGCAGGTACGTTACTATGCGCGAAAGCGCATCATCGCGGTCGGGGAAAAGCTCGCGGAGAACGATACCCACCATGGCGGTGACATCGGGATGGGAAACACCCCAGGCGTCTTTCTCGCACGACGGACGATATGTCGACACGCCGCCGTCCGGACGAAGGAAGCCCGTCAGCACGGTCCGATATTCGGGCGAGACGGCGTATGACATCCGGTGAAGGAACAGGAGGGCATGGGCCGTCGAATCGGCATCCGTGGGGCACGATCGGTTGTATCCCCATCCCCCGTCGGCGGTCTTCGTGCGGTCGATCCAGGCGGCAGCCTTCACGAGAGCGCCGCGGAAATCCGGCACGTCGAATCTATCGAGAATCGATTTGAGTTTCAACCCGACATACGCGGTCACCCACATATCCGCCCGGCCCGGCGGGAGGTTGAAATCTTCCCAATATCCATCGTGGTGTTGCCGGGACAAAATATATTCTGCGCCTGCGCGGATCGTTTCCCGCAGACGCGTTTCATTCATAGGCGGCGACGCCGTCTTCTCGATCATTTTCCGCACCCCGTCGGTTTAAGATACGCATTCAGTCGTCTGCCGCCATCGAGGTCATGCCCGACGCCCATGAAGGCGTGACACAGAGCATCGGACGTGATATCGCCCTTCGCCACTATACGAATCGCCCTATGGTAATCTTCGGTATCAAAGCCAAAGCGCCGCATGAGGGCCGTCCATCGAGTCACGTAGGAGTCATCACCATGGGGAAGACAGTGCGCGCAAGCGTCGACCTTGAGACCGTGCAGACGGTCGGCATCCAAGTCGAATTCCAGTGAAAACACGATCGCCGGATCGGGATAGGCCGGGAACGGCGGAAGGATCGCCTCGGTAAACGCCTCGAAGTCGGCATAACCGGACTTCATCCCGACGCCGGCATACAACTCGGCGATATTGCGGAGTGACGGATCGAAGGTCCGGAAATAGAATTTTGCGATACCGTTTCTTGTTCCCCCGATGCTGACGGCCTGGCCGAGGGGTTTCGAAAAGGAGGCCAGGAAGGACTGCAAAGAAACGAGTCGACGGCGAGCGCGCGGACAGGAGAAATCGGAAAGGAGCCGGAGTTGTCGTTCCGCCTTGTGCGTATCATCTCCCCACGCACCGTTGAAGTAGGCGGATACATATGTTCCGCCCGCGGGCATCAATCTGACGGCCACCCACACCCCGCCGCCGTCGAGCCCATCCAGTTCGGATACCTCCTGCGGCAGCAGAACCGACGATACCCGTCGATAGTGCTCCAGTATGACTGTCGCTTCGGCCGTGTCGGCGGCACAGATTCGGGCCAGTACCCTACCGGTTTCGAACACCCGTGTCGATACCGTCGCCCCCGCCTCGACGGGATCGACGATAAACCCCAGGCCGCATCCCGCCGATCCGGCGGAAACCACCACCTGCAAGGGGGTTCCGTCTCCATTGAGGCGGGATACGCAGTGAGTGGCCGGTTCCTCTGTCGGAGCGACCGGCTTCGGCGAACGGGTCAAGTCGAATAATTCCGTGCTCACGGACGCGCCGTTTGACACGCCGAGCTTTTCCGCCAGCCGAATCAATTCATCAAGGATCGTTGTATCCATCGACATACTCGACGAGCAAGACCGTAATCAATACCGGTCGGAAAGATCGGCCGATAAAGGCCGTCTCTTCCCGACCTGTTCCATCGCCCAGCGGGATCAGGTGATTCTGATGAAGATCACGTCGCCCGCGTCCGTACCGGCGGCGCCCGTCTGCCCGGCACTTCCCGGCTGGCCCGAATGGCCGGAAGCGGCCCTGGTGCCCGTTCCGCCTTTCTTGCCGCCGAGGCCGGGATTGCCACCCTGCCCGGGGGCGCCGCCCTCACCGCCCGCGCCGGCGTTGCAGTGGCCGGTCAGGCTAGGATAGGTGACGCTATAATACTTGACGGTCAGGTCCGGGGCATCGGCCCCGCCTCCGCCATCGCCGCCGTTTCCTCCCTTTCCGCCGTCCCCGCCTTTTCCGCCGGACTTGTCGCCCTCACACCCTTTTCCGTTTCCGCCGTTCTGGCCGTTTTGGCCGTTTTGGCCGTTTCCGCCCTTGCCGCCTTTCCCTCCTTTCCCGCCGGCGCAAGTGACTTCGATGTCTCCAATGATTTCTCCGACCTCGAAGACGATGTCTCCGCAAAAGGGAGCGTCGCCGCCTTTGATTCCCGGATATCCGGTCGCGCCGTCGGTACCGTCGGTACCGGATTTGGCGGCATCATCCCCATACCAGTTGCATACGGCGTCCTTGGCCCCCGGCATATCCGAATAGTCGTCGAGTGCCGGCTGATCGGGCGCGTCCGTCCCCGGGTTACCGGTAATCTCGATATCGTACGCCATGTCAAACCTCCCGTGAATTCATTGTCCTTGTTTACACTTTTTCCAAAACGTTCACATCGAGCTTGAAGGTATTGCCCAGGTGGACCTTGATCTTCCCGCCGTCGTGAATCTTGAGCTTGTGCGCCCAAAGGATGTGCACATCCGGGTCGATCTCCAGCACGCCGCCGGACTGCACTTCGATCGTGAGAAACAGGATCGCGCCGAGGTCGATCTTCCCGTAGGCCTGTTGCAGGAGTTCCGCGGCGGTGTGGATGATGGTCGAATCGCCGAAGACGAATCTGTGCGCCAGGACCTTCATGTCCTTCATCACGACCGGGGTAAACTTCGCCGCCGCGCCCAGGCCTCCCGGCCTTGCCGAAGCGGCCATCATGGGTATCAACCGGTGCGGCACCTCGGCCTTGGCCGACGGCCTGGCGGCCAGGTGCGGGTTTTCCTTGACGTGCTTGTCGGACACCCCGATCCATTCTTTGAGGGTCACGAACGATTTCGTGGAAAGGGCTTTGAACTGACCCACGGTGCCTCGTTTCCCGATGACGACCGTTTGTCCGGCACGAACCGTGAGATCTTTCAGATCGACCTCCGCCTCTTTCAACCCGTACACTTTCAGTCTCTCTTCCGTTGTTGGCATGTTGCCCTCCTCCTAAGGTTAATTGTAACCATACAACCGGGTCGCAACGTGACGACTCGTTTCTCGAGCGTATCCAGATGCTTGAAAATTGCCCCTAACGACAATTCTCGCCGCCGATGCTGTCAGATAGGTATTTGTACAAGGTGCGACCGGCCAGCAACGATGCTATGCCGCGATAAGGGCAGAACTATTCCCCAACCTTCCACTCATCTGCCGGTCGAATGTTCCAGGTGCTACGTTATGTTAGAAAAGTCTGTGATCGTTGTCAATCAAAATCTGCGCGTTCAGGCGGCCATTGACCAGATTCCCGAAGTACCTTTCATAAAATATGCATCTCGTATTCCGATGGGTTTATTCGGAATCAAGGCACCGCCCGGCAGTTCGCACGCCGGAGAGGCTGGCGCCCGCTCCCTCCCCCGGTACTCTGGGTTCCTCGTTCGCTGTCAACGGGATACCCACAACCATGGGTTGACGTCCTCAACCATGGATCTCTTCCCTTCGATGTTCCGGATATGACTTCCGTATAAATGGGGACTCGGAACACCGACCTACAAAAAGGCGGTCAGGAAAGGATTCCTGACCGCGCATCAATGAGATGCTTCGCTTCGCTCAGCATGACAGAACTACCCGCATGACAGAGCCATCAGAATGATGGAGGCATCACACGCCGAGTTTTTGGAGGGTCTCGGGGATGTCGATGAACGTGCGGCAGGGATAGGCGCCGGCGGAAGCCAACGTCTCCAGCTTCTCTTTCGCCGTGCCCATCTTCCCTTCCACGATCGCCCCGGCATGCCCCATCCGTTTGCCGGGCGGCGCATAGATCCCGCCGATCATCACCAAGACCGGTTTTTTCATCCCGCGGATCGTATCGACGGCCATCTCTTCATAGACGCCGCCGATTTCGCCGGTCATGACGATTGCACGCGTATCGGGATCGCTTTCGAATTCCCAGAGGATTTCGGCGAAGGTGCTGCCCAGAACCGGGTCGCCGCCCAGACCGACGCAGGTGGACTCGCCGTACCCGGTGCGGGTGAGGGTGTCGGCGACATAGTAGATGATCGAGCCGGAACGGGAGACGACGCCGACGCGGCCGCGTTCGAAGGCGATATCGGGCATGATGCCGAGGTTGGCCTGGCCGGGGCTGATGATGCCGGGGGTGTTGCCGCCCAAAACCGTGGCGGCGTTTTTCTGGGCTTCCTTGCGGATGGCCATCATGTCGAAAATAGGGATATGTTCGGGGATGACGACGACATAGCGCACCCCGGCGCGGATGGATTCGATGGCGGCTTCTTTGACGAACGCGGCCGGGAGGAAGATGACGGTGGTGTCGGCGCGAGTGTATTCGACGCACTCCATGACGGTGTCGAACACCGGCAGATCGTGGACCTTCTGCCCGCCTTTGCCGGGGGTGACGCCGCCGACGATGTTGGTGCCATAGTTGATCATCCGCTCGGTATGGTAGGCGCCGGTTTCACCGGTGATTCCCTGCACCATCACGCGCGATTCGGCATTGACCAGAATAGCCATCAGCGCACCTCCCCGGACTCGGCCTTGCCGGCCAGCTCCACGGCGCGGCGGGCGATCTGTTCGATCGGCGTCTCGATGCCGTGGAATTCGATATGTTTGAACAGTTCCGGATGCGCGTACTTGGCCTGCTCGAAGATACGCACGCCATCCTGCCACATGTTGCCGGTCATCCGCACGACCATCGGTTTGGACAGGCCGCGTTCGGTAAGAAATTTGACCACGCAGCGGGCGAAATCATCGCAGCGGGAAATCCCGCCGCAGCGCGCCCCGAAGATCGCCTTGACGTTGGGGTTCTCGTCCAACAGAATCAGCATCCGGGCGATTCGTTCCGGCGACGGCCCGCCGCCCGAGTCCATGAAATTGGCCGGGCGGCCGCCGAAGTAAT
>JAQVRW010000137.1 GCA_028700875.1 Candidatus Zixiibacteriota bacterium
GCGAATCCGATCAACACCATCCCCGCCCCGGCGGTCAGGTACAGGGCGTGCTTCTGCATCGTGATGCCGGTGGCCATGAAGACCTGGCGCAAGTCGGTCGTGCCGGAGGCGCCGTAGACCAGCGCGATGCCGTAGAGGAAGAACGCCGAGGCGAAGGCGCCCATGAAGAAATACTTGGCCGAGGCCTCGGTCGAACGCAGGTTGTCCCGCTGCAACCCGGCCATGACATAGAGCGGCAACGACATGATCTCGAGGCCGAGGAAAATGACCATCAGGTTGGCCGAAGAGGTCATGACCATCATGCCGACGATGGATATCAACAGGAGCGCATAATATTCGGCCCGGCCAACGCCGTGCCGGTTTAACCAATCATGCGAGAGCATGACCACCAGCCCCCCGGCGATCAGAAAAATAACTTTGGCGAACAGCGCGTAATTGTCGCAGAGGACCATGTCGAAATAGCCGGTGCGCTGATTGTCCCAGCCGGTGATGACGAAGACGAACGATATCGCCATGCCCGCAAGCGCCATCCCCGGCGCCCAGGCGCGGGGCTTCAGAAGCGGCGTCAGAAGGAGGATGGCAAAGGAGAAAACCAGCAGGGTTATCTCCGGCATGAGGATGCTGACATCTATGGCTGCCATCTGCGACATCATCGTCTCCCTAACAGTTCACTTATCGTTGCGGCGCACGGCCGCACATTAGAATCCTCAGCCACCGTTCCAGCCGACTATGACTTCACCTTTGTCGACGATCACCGGGACGATCCGTTCGCCGCCGGACAGCGCCAGAAGCTTCCTCTGGGCGGCGGCGTTATCGATCACGTTGATCTCGTCGAATGCGATTCTTTTTTTCTGGTAATGTTCTTTGGCCGCCGCGCAATACGGGCAGCCCGGCTTGGTGTATATGACCACGTCCGCCATCGTCATTCTCCTCCGGCCAAGCCGGTCGTATTAGCCGGAATCGGCGTAGATTCCACCAATGGAACTATCGCGGAAGCCTTCCGACCCTGTTCCACCTGCCCGATAAGCGTTTTGACCGCCGGTTCCATCAGCTTCAAAAACGGTTTTGGATAAAACCCTATCCAGAAGATCATGATGACCAGGGGAACCAGCACGATTTTTTCACGGAGATTAAGATCGACCAGCTTTTCATTGGCCGGATTGGTGATTTTCCCGAAGAACACGCGCTGGTACATCCAGAGCATATAACAGGCCGCGAAGATCACCCCGGTCGCCGCCAGGATGGCATAGACCTGGTTGTATGACCAACTCCCCAGCAGAATCAAAAATTCGCCGACGAAACCGTTGGTTCCCGGCACGCCGATCGATGACAACATCACGATCATGAAGAAGGCGGCATAGACCGGCAACGGTTTCGCCAGGCCGCCAAAGTCGGCGATCAGCCGCGTGTGGCGGCGTTCGTATATCATCCCGACCAGGATAAACAGCGCCCCGGTCGAGACGCCATGGTTGACCATCTGGAGGATCGATCCCGATAACCCCTGCTGGTTGAGCGTCATCATCCCCAGCATGACAAAGCCCATGTGCGAAACGGAAGAAAACGCCACCAGCGACTTGATATCTTTTTGCACCATCGCCACCAGCGCGCCGTAGATGACGCCGATCACAGCCAGAATCGATATCAACGGCATGAACTCGAACGTGGCGACCGGAAACAACGGCAGGCAGAAGCGGAGGAAGCCATATACGCCCATCTTGAGCAGAACGCCCGCCAGGATGACCGAGCCGGCCGTGGGGGCTTCGACATGAGCATCGGGCAACCATGTATGGAACGGCCACATAGGGACTTTGATGGCGAAGGCCAGGCCGAAGGCGCCAAACAGCCAGAGCTGCAACGTCCTCGGCAGCGGCAGAGCCATGATCTGCATCAGATCGAAGGTGTACCGCCCGGTCTGGTCGTGGAAATGGAAATAGAGCACCAGGATAGCAACCAGCATCAGAAGCGACCCGACCATGGTGAACAAGACGAACTTGATGGCGGCATAGACGCGACGCTCGCCGCCCCAGACGCCGATGAGGAAATACATCGGCACCAGCATCACTTCCCAGAAGACATAAAACAGGAACAGGTCCAGCGAGGCGAACACGCCGATCATGCCGGTTTCCAGAAGCAGCAGCGAGGCAAAGAACCCTCTGACCGAACGGTCCACCGCCGAGAAGGCCGACAGGATCGCGATAGCCGTCAGGAACGTGGTCAGCAGGATCAACAACAGCGAGATGCCGTCGATGCCCTGATGATAATTGACGCCGAATTCCGAAATCCAGGGGATATTGACCTCGAACTGCATGCCGGATGTGGCGGTGTCGAAATCGAGCAGCAAACCGAGGGAGATGACGAAGGTCGCCAACGCGAACAGGAAAGCAGCCTTCCGGATCAGGGCGTGCTTATCTTTGGGAATCAGAAGTAGCGCGCCGACGCCGATCAACGGCAGAAAGATTACCCATGTCAGAAGCTGGCTGCCCATCATCTCATCTCACAATCAAAAAGCCGATGACCAAAACAGTCCCGATCAGAAATGCGGTCAGGTATTCCCGCAGGTGTCCGGTCTGCATTTTGCGGCCCATGGTCGAGGCATCGCCGGTCAGATAGGCCAGGCCGTTGGCGAAACCGTCGATGATCACAACATCGAATATCTTCCACAGGAAGATGGAGCCTTTGACCAACGGCCGCACGATCGTAGCGCCGTAGAATTCGTCTACCCAGTATTTATTGTAGATCACTTTGTACACGCCCGATAGCGACTGCCGCAGCGACGTCGCTCGGCCGATACTCTTGTTGTAGATCGAATACGCCGCATAGATCGACACCAGCACGAGCGCGATAGTTACGGCCATCAGGCCGTATTCCAAAGATGGCGAGTGGCCGACGGTTTCCGCCGCCGCGCCCCCCCCGGCATGGCTCATGACCGGGGCCAGGAAACGTTCGAACCACGCGCCGCCCAACAAAACTTTTGGCCAGCCGATCCATCCGCCGACAATCGACAGCACCGCCAGGATAACCAGCGGCACGGTCATGACCCTGGGTGATTCGTGAAGATGATCGGCGGTTTGCTGATCGTACCGCGGCTGGCCATGGAACGTCAGGTAGAACAACCGGAACATGTAGAACGCGGTCAGCCCCGCGGTCAGGACGCCTATCAACCAAAATAGGGGATTGCCGTGACCCGATGAAAACGCCTGCCACAGAATGTCGTCTTTCGAAAAGAAGCCGGAGAAGATGGGGATGCCGACGATGGCCAATGTCGCCATGAGAAATGTGTTGTACGTGGTCGGCAGTTGCTTTTTCAGGCCGCCCATCTTGCGCATGTCCTGTTCGTCGGACATGGCATGAATCACCGACCCGGCGCCCAGGAATAGCAGCGCCTTGAAGAAGGCATGGGTCATAAGGTGGAATATGCCCGCGCCGAAGGCGGCCACGCCGCAGGCCATCATCATGTACCCCAGCTGGCTGATAGTGGAATAGGCCAGCACCCGTTTGATATCGTTCTGCGCCAAGCCGATGGTCGCCGCGAAGAGGGCCGTGACACAGCCGACAATCGCCACCACCACCAAGGTGGTCGGGGCCAGGATAAACAGGAAATTCAGACGGGCCAGAAGATACACCCCGGCGGTGACCATCGTGGCGGCATGAATCAAGGCCGACACCGGCGTGGGGCCTTCCATGGCGTCGGGCAGCCAGACATAGAGCGGAATCTGGGCGGACTTGCCGGTCGCCCCTACGAATAACAACAGGGTCGCGGCCGTGACCGCCCCGCCGCCGAGCGCGAAGACTTCCGGCGCGCGCGCGGCCAGATCGGGAAACCGCAATGTCCCGGCGGTCCAGAAGATCAGAAATGTCCCCAACAGGAAGCCGACGTCGCCGATGCGGTTGACGATGAACGCTTTCTTGCCGGCATTGGCGGCCGAATCCTTATGGAACCAGAACCCGATGAGCAGATAACTGCAAAGACCGACGCCCTCCCAGCCGACAAAAAGCAACCCGAGGTTGTCGGCCATCACCAGCGTCAACATCGAGAACATAAACAGGTTCATATAAACGAAGAACCGCTTGATGCCCTCGTCGTGGGCCATGTAACCGATGGAATACACGTGGATCAAGAAACCGACCCCCGTCACGACCAGAATCATCACGGCCGACAGGGGATCGAGCATGAAGGCCATATCCAGCTTGAGCGTGCCGACGGGGATCCATGTGAAGAGCGTCTGCTGGATAAGGCGTTGTTCGGGAGCCAGACCCAACAAGCGGATGAAGAGGAGCACTGAAGTCACGAACGACAACCCGACCGAGCCGACCGCGAGCGCGATGACCGTGTTTTTGGACATGCGGTTTCGCCACAGACCATTGATGACGAAAGCCAGAAACGGCAGAAGCGGCACTATGACAAGATACTGATCCATGCGTCTACCATTTCATCAGGTTGAGCGAGTCGGCGTTGACCGATTCCCGAGCGCGGAAGACGGCGATGACAATCGCCAGGCCGACCGCGGCCTCGGCCGCCGCCACGGTCATCACCAGAAACACGAAAACGTGACCATCCATCAGTTTCAAGAACCGGGAAAAGGCGATCAACGCCAGATTGGCGGCGTTGAGCATGATTTCGACGGCCATGAACATGACGATCAGGTTCCGCGACACAACCACCCCGATGGCGCCGATGGCGAACAGAAACGCCGACAGGATGATGTAATAATCGAGCGGTACGGTCATCATCTCACGACCCCTTCCTGGCCATCACGACCGCGCCGATGATGGCCGCCAGGAGCAAGACCGAGGTCAGCTCGAACGGATAGACGAACTTGCCGTACAGCAAGCGAGAGACCGCCGGAACGGAACCGAAGGTCTCGTCGATCCCGGATGCCGGCATCGAAGCCGCCATCGACACCCACACCAGTTCCGCCAGAAGTACCGAACCGAACACCCAGGCCAGCGGTTTCACCCGCCGCAGGCTGTCGGGCCCCAGATCGGCGTGGCGCAAATTGAGCATCATGATGACGAACAGGAACAGCACCATAATCGCCCCGGCATACACCAGAATCATGAAGGCGGCCACGAAGATGCCCGACAGCATGATATACAGGACGGTTTGGGCGGCAATGGACATGATCAGAAACAGGACGCCGCCGACCGGGTTCTTGACGGCGATCACCATGACCGCCGAGGCCAGCGCCACGATCGCCGCGACGGCGAAAATCAGCATTTCCATCAGGCGTCTACCCTTTGTGCCATATCAATTCTGCCTCCGCACTCGCCGATAGATGGTCTTGTACGGCTTGTCCTTGCGCGGATGCTTCACCAGCAGGTCCTCTTTGGTGTAGATGAATTTGTCCCGGTGGTCGGCGGCCAACTCGAACTCGTGTCCCAGAAAGATCGCCTCCTCCGGGCAGGCTTCCTCGCAGAAGCCGCAGAAGATACAGCGGATCATGTTTATCTCATAGACGGCGGCGTACCGTTCTCCGCGCTCGTTCTCGGCCGGCTCCATGTAAATGGCGTCGGCCGGACAGGCCGCGGCGCACAGGCCGCAGCAAACGCATCGTTCGGCGCCGTCGTCATACCGCTCCAGATAGTGCAACCCGCGATACCGCGGGGCCATCTCGGACTTGACATACGGGTATTTCCTGGTGACCGGCTTCTTGAACAGGTACCGCAGGACGGTATACAGTCCTATCGGCAGGGCCACCACCGTCGTTTTAATTATGTCCCACAAGTATCGCCACATATCGTCACACAAGATAGAGAATGATCCCCGTCACTATCACGTTGGCCAGCGCCAGCGGGAACAACACCTTCCACCCCAAATCCATCAGTTGATCGTACCGCAGGCGGGGGAACGTCGCCCGAATCCATATATAGATCATCATGAAGACGATGACTTTCGCGATCAGCCACAGCGGCCCCGGCCAAAACGGCCCGTTCCAGCCGCCGCAAAAAACAGTCGCCGCCACCGCCGACACCGACAGCATATTGGCGTATTCGCCGATCATGAACATCGAGAACCGCAGGGAAGAATACTCGGTGTGATACCCGGCCACCAGTTCCGATTCGGCCTCGGGCAGATCGAACGGCGCGCGGTTGGTTTCGGCCACGGCGCAAATCCAGTAGATCACGAAGGCCACCGGGTTGCGGAACACGAACCAATGCAGTATGGTGGACTGCTGGGCGACCATCTCATTCAGCGACAACGTCCCGGCGATCATCAGGATCGGCACCAGCGACAAGCCGTAGGCCACCTCGTAGGAAATCATCTGGGCGGAACTGCGAACGCCGCCCAGAAGCGAATACTTGGAGCCGGAAGACCATCCGGCCAGAGCAACGCCGTATACCCCCAGCGACGTGGTCGCCAGGATGAAAAGGATGCCGATATTCAAGTCCGACACGGTCAGGGGAATCTCATGGCCGAAAAGATTGATCGGATGGCCGATGGGGATGACGGCAAACGTGAGGAACCCGGGGATGAAGGCAATCATGGGGGCCACGGTCAGGAAGACCTTCTCGGCCTGGGTGGGAACGACGTCCTCTTTGAAAATCAGTTTGATGCCGTCGGCGATCGGCTGGAACAACCCGAACGGCCCGACATAGGTGGGTCCCATGCGGTTCTGCAGATGCCCGAGGAGTTTTCGTTCCAGCCAGGTGGCATAGGCGCAGCCGGTAAGGACCGCCAGGAAAACGACGATCACCTTGAGGATGATGAGGATGATGTAGGTCAGATCAGCCATGCCTATTCATCCAACGTTTCGATTTTCACCCAGCCGCCGCCGTCGCGGCTGACCAGAGTATTAGCCTCGATGGCCGAAAAGTTGTTGGGAACGAACACGACGTCCCCTTCGAAATACTCCGAAATCCTGACTTTGAGCACCAACCGCCCAGTCGATGATTCCACGCGCACCAGCGTGCCCTCGGCCACGCCCAGCCGGGCAGCCAACTGCGGCGACATCTCGACATACGGCTCGCCGGTAAACCGTAGAAGCGAAGGGCAATGTTCGGTCAGGTAACTGGAATGATGCAGGTCGTTTCCCACCAGCAGACGATACGGATACCCATCATGTTCCACCGGCAGGGCCGGTTTGACATCGAAATATGTATCCGTCACTCGCGGCCGCCGCACCCATGATGCCGCCAAAGCTTCCGTTTCGGCGGTCAGGGTTTTGTCGTCGACGTGAAGCGGGTCCCCCATCGTATCGGCTATTTCCCGGATGATTTCGATTCCGGTCTTGATCCCGGCGGCCGGCGGCAGCGCCCGATGGAAACGTTGATATCGCCCTTCGAGATTGACGTAGGAACCATCCTGCTCGACCCACGCGGCCAGCGGCAGGACGACATCGGCCTTGGCAGTGGTGGCGGTTTCAAACAGGTCGGCCGCGACCAGAAAATCAAGCCTGTCCAGGGCGGCATTGACAAACGGCCCATCGGGGTACCGCATCGCAGGGTTGGCCCCCATGATCAGGATGGCGTCGAATTCCTCATCCAGAATCCCCCGGAAAATCTGCGAACTGTTGCAGCCGATTGAATCGGGCAGCGGTTCGTTCCACGTCCCGGCCAGCCGACCGGAAAGGTCTTTGGATAACGCCGGGCGAAAGCCCACTCGTTCGGCACCCATCGAATTGGCGTGCGAAGCCAGAATAACCGCCTTGCCGTCTTCGACTCCCAACAGATTGGCCAAATTATAGAGCGCATTGCCGATCTGGTAACGCTGGGTGGAGGCGGTCAGATAATCGCCGCCCAGGATGAACAGGTTGCCGGCCGAAGATAGTTGACGGGCCAGGGCATCGATTCGTTCCGTGGGGATGCCGCAAACGTCGGCCGCTTCGGTCAGTGAACTCGGCGTCAATTGGGAC
>JAQVRW010000138.1 GCA_028700875.1 Candidatus Zixiibacteriota bacterium
GATCTGGCTCCGACCGCCACCTTGCGATGCTCCCCTTCGGAGCGAACCTCGATCACTTCATCGGAAACGATCTCGAGTCCGAACTTGCGGGCATGATCGGCCATCTTCATGGCCAATTCCGCCCCGGCGATATGCTCGAACCCGGGATAATCCTCGACCTCTTCGGTGTTGGCGATCTGTCCTCCCGGAAGAAACCGTTCCACGACCACGGTCTTCATGTTGGCCCGGGATCCGTACATACCCGCGGTCAATCCCCCCGGCCCGCCGCCGACAATCACGATGTCATACTGTTTTTCATCCGCCATGATCATTTCCCCAGATATTTCTGCAATTGATTTTCCAAAGGTGAAAACTTCACGCCGAAATCTCTTTCGGCAATCGTTTGATCGCAGGTGGAGCCGCCCGCCAGCATCGCGATCTGATCCACCGTCAACGGCGCCGGTTTCATGAACAACTCCAGCACCCTCGCCCCCCATCGCGCCATGAAGACCGGGATATGGACCGTCACCCGTTTCTTCTTCAGTATCCGCTTGATGATATCAAGAATTTCGAGGTAAGTCAACGGTTCCGCGCCGCCGATTTCGTAGATGCGTCCGGAGGTGAATCCCTCCCGGGCGGAACGGGCCATCACTGCGCACAACTCCTCGACATAGACCGGCTGCAGCCGGTACTGTCCGTCGCCGACCACCGGCGTCACCGGCGACCGCCGGATCATCCCGGCCAGCATGTTGATGAATTTGTCCTGAAGACCGTAGACGATCGAAGGTCGAAAAATGGTATAATCCAGACCCGAAGCCACCACCTGCCGTTCGGCCTGGAATTTGGTCCGGTAATACGCCGACCGGGCATCGGGATCAGCGCCCAGGGCGGACAGGTAGATGATCTTTTTCACCCCGGCCTTGCGGGCGGCGGCCACGACATGCCCGGTCCCTTCCACGACCGTTTTTTGAAACGTTTTCGTGCGCGTCTCGGCGATCAACCCAACCAGGTGATAGACGACCTCACAGCCGGTGAAGCATTCTTCCAACGCCGTTTCATTCTCGATAGAACCTTGGAACGTCTTGATCCGGCCGGTCGGCGAAACCAAATCGGGATCGGTGCGGTTGACCAGAAGGTTGAAGCGGCAGCCCATCTGCAGCAGGTTCAAGACCAAATAGGAGCCGATGAAACCGCTTCCACCCAGGACCGCGATTGCCTGCAGTTCATCAGGCACGGAAGCTTTATCGATATTCCCCTCGTTCATTAGAAATCGATTCCTTCCCTTCCCAACTTCCCCTCACGGAAAGGATGTTTGATCTCTTTCATTTCGGTCACCAGATCGGCGGCATCGATTATTTCGGCCGGGGCGTACCGTCCAGTCAAGACTACGTTGACCGGTCCGGGCTTGTTGGCGATCAGGGCCAAAACATCGTTGGCCGAAATAAGATCGAGATGGATAGCGATAGTGATCTCGTCCAGAATGACAATGTCATGCTTCCCCGAACTAATCGCCACCTCGGCGGCCTTTAACGCCGCCTGGGCAGCCGCACGATGCTCCTCGATTGGTTTGTCGTCACCCATGATCCCGATACAACCGGCCCCCAGGCTGTCCAGTTGCACTTCCGGCGCCAGCCGTTCCAGCCCCCGGCGTTCACCGTACGGCCAGTCGCTTTTGATGAATTGGATTATCCGGACGTTGTACCCATGCCCCACCGCCCGGAGGCACAACCCCAGCGCGGCCGTGGTCTTTCCCTTGCCGTCGCCGGTATAGACGATCACCAGCCCCGGCTCACTGCCCTCGTGCACCATCGATACTTCCCCCCGCGATCAAATCGGCGACAATCTCCATCGGATGGCAGACGCGGACGCCGTCGCCCATCTCCGCCTTTATTTTGGAAATGCAGGAAGGGCAACTGCTGACGATGACGTCCGCCCCCAGCTTTCGATATTCTTCTTTCTTGCCGGCGAACATTGCCCGGCCTTCCCGGAAGTGAATATATCCGAATGACCCGGCCTGGCCGCAGCATCGTCCCGCCAGTTCCGGATGCATAATCTTGATCCCGTCGATCCGCGACAGAAGTTTCAACGGCTCCCGTTCGAGACCGGCCGCGCGAAGATGACAGGGATGATGATAGGTCAGCCTGACCCGCCCGCCGTTTTTCGGTAATTCGATATTATGCCGGTTGAGAAACTGGCAGGCGTCGTAGACCCTTTCTTTGAGGGCAATCGCCTTGCGGTGGTAAATCGAAGCCGGTTCGAAAAGGCGATCATAATCGGCCAGACGATGCAAACACGACGCGCAGGTGAAGACGACGGCCTCGTATGGCTCCAGGGCGTCCAGATTGGCCATCGCCTTGCCGATCAGGTTATCGCGATGCCCATAGACCTCCATCGGCAGGCCGCAGCACTCTTGCGGCGGCATGACCGGTTCGAATCCATAGTGACGAAAGACGCGTATCAACGCATCCCCGGCGGCGGACACGAAATAGTTGTCGGCGCAGCCATGAAAGAAAGCGACGGTCCCGTCGCGGCGGCATAGATCGGGATGACGTTTACGAAGGTTTTTCCGGGCCGGTTGCGGCAGGACCACGTCACTATTCCAGCCGAATGGCAATCGCCCGGCCAAAGCCGCCGCCTGTCGTCCGAGTTTCCCGGCTGTCAGGGGACGTGCGACCGCGCCGAGAGCCAACGCCCCGGAAAACAGCGCCTTCCGGTCGAAAAGGGAAATCACCGCGCCGGCGGTTGTTTGTGGATGGGCCGCCTTGAATGCGAGTATTTCTTCGGCGATATCCACCCCCGCCGGGCAAACCGTGGTGCAACTCTTGCAGTTCAGACAGTACCGATAGAAAGGCTCTATATCTTCGGCCCGCGGGCCGCCGATCTTCATCATCCGCAGCCATCCGCGCGGAGACATATCCTCGCGGCGGAAAATCTCGAACGCCGGGCAATAGCCGTTGCATTTACCGCAGGCGGCGCAGGTCAGCTCCAGTTTTTTGAGATCGATATTTTCGGTAAACGGCTTTCCCGACAGGATGACATCGGGGTTAAACAGGCCGCGCGGATCGAGCAGAGTTTTGATGCGTTGAAAGAGGCCGTAGATTTCGTCGCCGTACAACCGATGCACCACGGGCGCCCGGAGACGGCCATCGGCATGCTCGGCCGTGCTGGAACCGCCGAGCGCCAGGATTTTATCGTAGACTTCGCGATAGAGCGTTTCCATCAGGGCGAAATCATCGGCTTTATTCAAATCCAGAAGCGGCCGGATATGCAGGTTGCCGTCGCCGATATGCCCGAAGAGCCCGAACGTCAAACCTTCCCGTTCGAGACGACGCCGCACCCAGGCGATAAATTCCGGCAGACGCGGGGCCGGCAGAGAGGCGTCCTCGATAAAAGCCACCGGCCGCTTGACCGGATGATGGCGGTATAACGTCGGGGTGATCGCCTTGCGCGCCGCCCACAAGGCTTGTTGTTGGCTCGCGTCGGCGGCCCGTTCGAGCGTTGCCGCCAGTATCAGACGAGGAGCAATTGCGTCCAACGCGCGTTCCCGGCCATCGAGGTCATCGTCATACTCCAGAAGCAACATCGCCTCGGGTTGCGCCGGGATGGAGAATTTGGCCCGCCCGATCAAATCGAGAGTAGAGCCGTCGACAATCTCCAGCGATGAAGGCCCCGTTTCCAGAAGCGGCGCGACGGCATCGCCGGCCTCCTCCAGCGAGCCGAAAAAGAGCCGGAACGACCGGCTACCCGCCGGAAGCGGCAACAGCCGCAATGTGGCTGAGGCGAATACGCCCAGCGTCCCCTCGGAGCCAACATACAGGGCCGGGAGATTGAACCACCCGCGATCGAGGTCCGTAACCACCTGAAGCAGATTGTACCCGGCGGAATTCTTCTTCACCTTCGGCCATCGTTGACGGATAATCTCACGATTTTCTTGGAGGAGTCTCAGGATTTCCGGGTATTCGGGATGCGCCGCCCCGAAAGCCTGCCAGTCATCGGACTGCAGGGACCATTTTTTAATATCCAGCAACCGGCCGTCTTTGTCGATTACAGTCAGCTCTTCAACATAATCCGAAGTCAGGCCGTACTTGACCGATTTTGAACCGGACGAGTTGTTGGCCAGCATTCCGCCGATCTGGCAACTGTCTCCCGATGATGGGTCGGGGGGGAAAAAAAGGCCATGGCTTTTCATTGCCAGGTTTATATCCCGATGAATAATCCCTGGCTGGCAGGTGACGGTCCGAGTCTCAAGGTTGATCCGCGAAATCGAGGTCAAGCGGGAGCAATCGACAACGACGCCTCGGCCGAGCGCGCCGCCGGACAGGCCGGTGCCTCCTCCGCGGGGGGTGACCGTCATGCCGGCGGCCAATGCGGCCGCGACGGCGGCGGTCAGTTCCGATTCGTTTGCCGGGAAAACGACCTGCCGGGGAAGGACCCGGTACAGGGATGCATCCGACGCGTACGCTTCGCGCGAGACAGCGGCGTTTCCTTTTCCGCTTCGAGGAACTTTAACTTGCCCGCTTTTATCCCTCATCGGGGGTAATATATCCATAAGGCCATGGAAGTCAAGCACGATAGGATACCCCAGGCTCCCCCCGCCATTCGTTCTCGATTATCCCCTATCCGGCTGTCCGGCAAATAGTATCGCGAGCAGCAGAAAACCGGATTTTGTGAAAAAAAGCACAAATTCGGTTGACTTAACCTTCGTATTGGCTTATCATTTTTTTTGATTATTTCCCTCATATGATAGGGAAAAGGAACAGTAATATAGGTGACGCATGCAATTTACCAAAGCTGAAGAATACGGTATTTTCGGCGTCTTATATTTGGCCGAACAACCGGCCGACAGAATTACGCCGCTGTCAGAAATCTCGGAGACACAAGGTGTTCCGGAAAAATTCCTGGCTAAAATATTTCAATCGTTGTCGAAATCGGGTCTGGTTCATTCCCATCGGGGCGTCAAAGGGGGGTTTTCCCTGGGACGCCCGGCCGACCAGATTTCAATTCGGGAAATCGTGGAAGACATTCAAGGGCCGTACCTTATTTCCAAGTGCCTGCATGCCAATGACGCCTGCGACCGCAAGGATTGCCCGATCAAGTTGCTCTTGTGCAAAGCCCAGGATGCTTTGATAGACGTGTTCGGAAAACATACCGTGGCCGATCTTTTGGCCTGGCAGAAAGAGGTCCCCGTCGCCAACCGGCGTTGACGCGGGCAGAAACAAGCGGCTCCCCGGATTATTACGGTTCAACGCCGATCGGACCGGGACCGGATGATGCGGGGGGCGTGTATCATGAGCATAAAGTCGGACACATGGATCAAGAAAATGGCCCGGACACACGAGATGATCCGGCCGTTTGCCCCGCGTCAAATCCGCCGCGGCATCTCTTATGGTTTGTCTTCGTACGGGTATGATATGCGGGTCGCCGACGAATTCCAGATTTTGACCGGCCTGAACCGTCAGGTGCTGGATCCGAAACAGCATGATCAGGAAGCCTTCACCTTCGTCAAGGCCAAATCGATCCTGATTCCCGCCCATGGCCTGGCGCTGGCCCGCACGGTGGAATATTTCAAGATCCCCCGGAACATCCTGACCATTTGCGTCGGGAAATCCACGTATGCCCGGTGCGGTTTGGTGGTAAACGTCACGCCATTCGAACCGGAATGGGAGGGATTCGCCACGATGGCCTTGTCGAACACCGCCCCCCTGCCGGTCCGGGTGTACGCGAACGAAGGGATCGCCCAGTTGATTTTCCTGGAATCCGACGAACTCTGCGCCGTTTCCTACGCCGACAAACGGGGAAAATACCAGGCCCAGAAGACGATCACGCCGGCGAAGATTTAGCGGCCGGCAGGATTGAATAGATGAAGCAAAAAGATGGCAATTGAGTTGAAAAAGTAATGAAAAATAACGTAGTGTAGTACGGTTATAATTTGGGTTTCCGGACGGTTCGACGGACCGGAGCCTGCTGGTTTGAGAGGAGACAGACGAATGAAAAGCACTGCCGGTACTGAAAATAAAGAAGCGCCGGTCACCGCCGGCGCCGATGCCGGAAAGCCAAAAATGGTGATTGTCGACGGCAACACCGCCGTCGCCCATGTCGCCCATGCCACCAACGAAGTGATCGCCATTTACCCGATCACGCCGTCATCGGTGATGGGCGAGATATCCGACGCCAAGTCGGCCGCCGGTGAGCGGAATATCTGGGGTACGATCCCGGTGGTGATGGAAATGCAGTCGGAAGCCGGCGCCGCCGGCGCCGTCCACGGCGCCCTGACCAGCGGCTCCCTGTCCACCACGTTTACCGCCTCCCAGGGACTGTTGCTGATGATCCCGAACATGTTCAAGATCGCCGGCGAAATGACGCCGACGGTGTTTCATGTTTCGGCCCGGGCCGTGGCGACCCACGCTTTGTCGATCTTCGGCGATCATTCCGATATCATGGCCGTTCGCTCCACCGGTTTCGGCATCCTGATGTCGGCCTCGGTTCAGGAGGCGATGGACATGGCCCTAATCGGCCAGGCGGCCTCGCTGGAAAGCCGCGTACCGCTGGTGCATGCGTTCGACGGGTTCCGGACGTCCCACGAAGTCCAGAAGATTGTCGAGGTAAGTTACGCGACGATGGCCGCGATGATAACCGACGAACTGGTGTCCTCCCATCGCGCCCGCGCCCTCAATCCGGAAAAGCCGATCATCCGGGGCACCTCGCAGAACCCCGACGTCTTCTTCCAGTCGCGGGAAACGGTCAACCGGTATTATCTGGCCGCCCCCGATATCGTTCAGAAGGCGATGGATAAATTCGCGAAACTCGACGGCCGTCAATACCACCTGTTCGATTATTACGGCGCTCCCGATGCCGAACGGATCGTCGTCATCATGGGTTCCGGCGGCGAGACCGTCCAGGAGATCGTCGATTATCTCATGGCCAAAGGCGAGAAGGTCGGCGTGCTCAAGGTTCGGTTGTACCGGCCGTTCTCCGTGGACGCGTTTGTCAAGGCTCTCCCCCGCACGGTCAAGGCTATCTCCGTTCTCGACCGCACCAAGGAGCCAGGCTCTCTTGGCGAGCCGCTCTACATGGACGTTCAGAGCGCGCTGTACGAAGCCCAACAGACCGGGAAACTGCCCATGGCGAAGATGCCGGTCGTGGTCGGCGGCCGTTACGGCCTCGGATCGAAAGATTTCGTCCCCTCCGACGCCAAAGCCGCTTTCGACAATCTCAAGGCGGCCACGCCCAAGAATCACTTCACGGTTTCGATTGTGGACGACGTCACGTTCACCAGCCTTGAATACGACCGCAGCTTCAACATCGAGCCGGACGACGTTCATCGGGCGATGTTCTACGGCCTGGGGGCCGACGGCACCGTGGGCGCCAACAAGAACACGATCAAAATCATCGGCGAGAGCACCGATTATTATTCCCAGGGGTATTTCGTCTATGATTCCAAGAAAGCCGGCGCGGTGACCGTCTCTCACGTTCGCTTCAGCAAGCGCCCGATCCACAGCCCGTACCTGATCTCCACCGCCAATCTGGTGGCCTGCCACAATTTCTCGTTCCTCGAACGGTACGACATGCTCGCCGGGATCGCGATGGGCGGCACCTTCCTGCTGGACAGCCCCTTCCCGGCCGACCAGGTGTGGGATAAAATTCCGCGCGAAGTGCAGAAGCAGATCATCGACAAGAAGCTGAATTTTTATGTTATCGACGCCATCGATTTGGCCAAGAAACTGGGATTGGGCGCGCGGATCAATATGATCATGCAGACGGCCTTTTTCATCATCTCCAAGATACTGCCCGAGGAAGAAGCGGTGGCGGCCATCAAGAAGGCCATCACCAAGACCTATGGCCGCAAAGGCGACAAGGTCGTCAACATGAACT